>CBDURI010000380.1:0-2907 GCA_965369435.1 uncultured bacterium | reverse complement strand
ACTTCGTAGACCCGCGGCGGGCGTGCGGGCGCGCGCTCGGGTGAAAACGAATCCACCGAGGTAACCGGCGTCACGCCGGATCCGTTCTTCAGCGCATCGGTGAGCGCTTGCCGGGTCTGGTTTCCCTGCCGCAGGGTCGCGGAGATCATGCGATAGGCGTCGTAGCCGTACGCAGCGAACATCTGCGGGGCTCTTCCGTACCGGGTCTCATACGCCGTTCGGAAGTGCTGATTGAGAGCCGCTTCAGAGGCTGCGTAGAACGGCAGCGCGATGAGCGCGCCCTGAAGGTAGCGCTGCGCGCGGCCGACGAGCTTGGGCGACCAGCTCAGACTCGGAAGCAGGAAGTGAACCTCGCTCTCCGCGTGTTCCGGGAGCGCGCCGCCAGCAACGCTCCACGCCCCCTCGGCAGCGAAGGTGGGGGCAATGAGCGCGACCTGATCCGCCACATCGGCGAAGAGCACGACGTCGCATGTCGTTTCGAGAACGGTTCGCACGTAGTCGACGAACGATTTGGTGCCCGGCGGATACGCGACACCGTCGCAATAGATTCCGCCGGCCGCCGCGACCTCTTGGTCGAACAGGCGCTCCATCGTGCGCCCGTAGCCGTGGTCCGGATAGAGAACCACGAACCTCGACAGCCCCCTCGCGCGCGCCTTGCCCACCAGTGCTGTGAGCTCGTCGCGTGGACTATAGAGAAATCGAAACACTTGCTCGCCGGCGCTCGTCGTCTCCTCGGAAGCCGAAAAGCTCAGGAGCGGTACCCCTGCACGGCGCGTCGAGGCGGCCGCCGCCTCCGTGGTCCGACTGCCGACCGGCCCGAGCACCGCCACGACTCGTTGGTTCCCTATGAGTGACTCCACCGCTGCGGTCGTTCTCGAGGGGTCGCCGGCGGTGTCCTCGACCACGAGCTCCGGACCGCCCTCGTCGAGCGCGGCGAGTTGCATGCCCTGCAAGAGCTGACGGCCCACCTCACGCCCGCGTCCGCTCAACGGTAGCAGCGCACCGACGACATACGGGTTGCCGTGAAGGAACTCATCGGCCCGTGCGACCAGCATGGTGACTTCGGGGTCCTCGATGGAATCGCTCTCGCGCAACGCGTCGGAAGCCCGTACCACCGACTCTGCGTCCTGCGTGTCGAGGGCGTGGAGGAGCAGTCGCATCGACACGGCGACCTGGGGCAGGGCGCCGGCCCGCAGCTCGTCCAACAGCAGCGCTGTCTCTTCGATCGTGAGCTTCTGAACCAGGAGAGCGAGCGCAGCGTCCACGCGCTGGGGGTCTCGGGGGTCGCCGCCCCGCTCGATGAGCGCGTCCAACACCTGGAGGGCTAAGGTCGCGCTGGTCGTCTGCTCCGCGGCAATCACCGCTGTGTCCCACAACAGCGCCTGCTCTTCGCTCGAGAAGCGCTCTGCGGCGAGCGGTTCGATGGTCTGTAGCGCCCGCTCCGGGTCCCCTAACTGCAGCTGACAGGAGCCCAAGTAGAGGGATGCACGGAGCGCGATGGCCTGGTCGGCGCTGTCTTGCGCTTGTTGGAAGTGCGCAATCGCGCTCTGGCACCGACCGATGTCGGACCCCAGGACGCCGAGCTCGAGACGGGCCAGGTCCGCCTCCGCGGTCCCGGGGTGGCCGATGATGAATGTCTCGTACGCGTTCTGTGCGCCCCGGATGTCGCCACTCGATGCGAGGGCCCGCGCTCGCGCGATTTGCGCAGGGGGCGCCTTCTCGAGCGGGCTTTCGACTTTTTTCGGTGCGCAGCTGGCGAGCAGGGTCAACGCGGCACACAACAACGCGATTCTCAACATCCGGGCGCACGATACATGCCGAACCGCCGCCCCGCCATCTAGGCGCTAGCCCGCGGCGTCCCAGCACTCCGCCAGGCTCGCGAACTCCTCGATCGAGAGCGTTTCGCCGCGTCTTCCGGGGTCGATGCCCGCTCCACTCAGGGCATGGTCGGCCCGCTCCGCGTTCCCTAAGGCGCGCAAGGCATTGCGAAGCGTCTTTCGGCGCATCTGAAAGGCCGCGCGAACGACCGATTGGAAGGTCTCCGTCTCCTCGGCCAGGGGCATCTTACGCGGAAGGAGGCGGACCACCGCGCTGTCCACCTTGGGTGCAGGATAAAACGACCCCGGCCGCAATCGACATACCGTCTCGATCTCGAAGGCCGCCCGCGTGAACACGGTCAACGCTCCGTACTGCTTGGTCCCCGGCTCTGCGACGAGCCGGTCCCTCACCTCGCGCTGCACCATCATCACGGCGCCGTGTAGAACGCCGCGATGCGCGATCACCCGCCGCAGGATGGCGCCGGTCGCCTGGTACGGAAGATTGCCAGTCACGACGAGCTTCGACCCACAGGCGCTCGAATATTCCCCGAGATCGACTTTCGCAGCATCCGAATGGCGCAGCTCCAAGCGCTCCTGATCCGAGAGCTCCGCCCGCAGCACCCGGACCATGTCCCGGTCCAGCTCGACAGCGAGGACGTGGCAGCCCCGCTCGAGCAGGGCGTACGTCAGCGCCCCGAGACCCGGTCCGAGCTCGACGACCTGATGGCCCAGCGCTGCCGTGGCGTCCGCGATCTGGGCTATGGCGCCCGGCTGTATCAAGAAATTCTGAGAGAACGATCGCTTCGGGAGTAGGTCGTATTTCCTAAGGAGATCCCGTGCGTCGGGGGGAGCGCCTCGATCGCCCGTCATTGGGTCAACCATTCAAGATCATGGGGTTTTCGGTACTTAGGAGGCATGGAAGATCTTCTTTTGTCATACCCGTTGTCAGGCGGGAAGGCGTTATTATATTGGTGTGGCCGATAGATTGACCTACGTTAAGGAGAGAGGAACAAATGCTTCCAGGCTTCATCATCGACCAAATCCGTCAGCGTGAGGAAGAAGAGCAGGCTGAGCGCCCGAATCCTCAGAT
>CBDURI010000379.1:0-2910 GCA_965369435.1 uncultured bacterium | reverse complement strand
CCGCGGATCGACCACAACGACATGCTCCTCGTCGGCCTGATTGCCGCCCGATACCGCGATTTCCTCGAAGGTGCGATACCCGCTGCCCGTTCGGAGCTGGAGTAACGCGCGTGCTGCGAGTCGTCCTTACAGTCGTCCTCGGGTGCCTCTTGTGCGTGGGTCTCGGCTGCGGACGCGGCAAGCACATAGCCAAGCAAGAATGGACCCTTAGCCCCTCTGAAATCGCCTCGACAGCCTAAGTGAAACATGTTCTATTTCTTCCCTATGTCGAAAAGGAAGAAATCATTGGCTCCCAAGCCAGCCGAAGCGCCGTTGGTCGTCACCAAGGCCGACGACAAGGCCTGGGACGATGAGGCCGACGTCGTAGTCGTCGGGTTTGGCGGCGCGGGGGCGTGCGCGGCGCTCGAAGCAAGCACCAACGGGGCGCGCGTGCTGGTTCTCGATCGTTTTCACGGCGGCGGCGCGACGGCGATCAGCGGCGGCGTCTTCTACGGCGGCGGCGGAACGCACATCCAAACCGAAGCCGGGGTGACCGACGATGCCGAAGAGATGTTTCGCTATCTGTCACTCGAGGTGAAGGGCGTGGTCTCCGAGGAAACGCTTCGCGACTTCTGCGAGAAGAGCGTCGACAACCTCACGTGGCTCGAAGAGCAAGGCGTCCCGTTCGAAGCGTCGCTCTGTCCCTACAAAACCAGCTACCCGACCGACGACTATTACCTCTACTACTCCGGCAACGAAGGTTTCTCGCCCTACAAGGAAGCAGCCAAGCCCGCCCCCCGCGGTCACCGTGCCAAAGGTGCGGGTCTCCCGGGCGAGAGCTTTTACGAGCCCCTTCGCGAGTCTGCGCACCGTGCGGGCATCCGGGTCGAGTACGAAACCCGCGTCACCCGGCTCGTCATCGACAGCCGCAACCATGTCCTCGGGGTCGAGTTCCGCCAAATCCAGAAGGGCTTCTGGAGCAAGCTCTACCGGCGGCTCAACCAGGCCGGGATCGCCATCATCAAGTATAACCCCAAGCTCGCCGCGAACCTGCGTGAGCATTGCTTCAAGATCGAGCGCGACCACTCGGTGCTCAAGCGCGTCCGAGCCGTGAACGGCGTGGTCCTCGCGGCCGGTGGGTTCATCTACAACCGCGGCATGGTGAAAGAGCTCGCCCCGAAATATCGAACCGGAATGCCTCTCGGTACTACATCCGACAACGGGAGCGGCATCCTGTTGGGGCAGAGCGTGGGCGGTAAGGCCGACCTCATGGACCGCATCTCGGCGTGGCGATTCATCAACCCGCCGGAGGCGTTCGCCAAAGG
The DNA here is from genome assembly GCA_965369435.1 of uncultured bacterium. GTDB lineage: Bacteria > Myxococcota_A > Polyangia > Polyangiales > Houyiibacteriaceae > SG8-38. The sequence continues at coordinate 1,606 of CBDURI010000379.1, read as the reverse complement.
GATGATCATCAACCAGAACGGCGAGCGGTACATCAACGAGTTCATGTACGGCGCAGCCGTGGGCGAGGCGATGGTCGAGCACAATGACGGCGTCGCCATCCTGATCATCAACGCTGAGCTCAAGAAGCTCGCTCGCGAGCAGTGCAAGCCCGGCAAGGCGCAGTGGTTCCAGCGGGCGCCCGCGCTCCTCAACCTGTGGTTCAACAGCAAAGAAGCCAAGTCGGTCGAAGAGCTCGCGAAGGTCATCAAAGTCCCCGCGGAGACACTGCGCAAGACCCTCGACGAGTACAACGATGCGGCGGACGGCAAAGCGACCGACCGCTTCGACAAAGGCACCGACCGGATGCATGCGATGCGCACCGGGCCCTACTTCGCGATCAACGCGGGGATCAAGAGCAAGCGCTTCCCGTGCCCAACGCTGACGCTTGGCGGGCTCGTCGTCGACGAGCGCACCGGCCAGGTGAAGGGCGAAGACGGTGGGGTAATTCCGGGTCTGTACGCGGCCGGACGCAACGCGGTAGGCGTGTGCTCTCGGCAGTACGTGAGCGGCCTGTCGATCGCGGACTGCGTGTACTCCGGCCGTCGTGCCGGCGGTGCGGCCGCCCGAGGGGAGATGTACGCAGCAAGGGACGTGCCGACTCCGGTGCAGACGCCGCCGATCGAGGCGAAGGCCGGCCAGGAGCTTCCCGTGAGCCATCAAGCTCAGGTCGCCGACCCGTCGCCCGAAGCACATGGAGGGCCCTCGCGCCGCGCTCGCCGTGACGGGCCGTACCCGCGTCAATCGCTGAACCGAACGATTCGGCGTCCCGGCGGAACCGTGCGTGTGCCATCGACGCAACGCGGGCGGCTTCCGAAGCGTGCTCCCTGAGCCCGCGTCGCTGACTTGACGGGCGACTTCGTCGGCCCAAGGGTGGCTACCTGCCATGACTGATAAAATGAGCGCGCAAGAAGCCGAAGAGTGCGTCCGGAAGCTCCTGGCCTACCTCGGCGACGATCCGGAACGTGAAGGCCTGAAGGACACGCCACGTCGCGTTCTGGGCGCGATGCAAGAGCACTTTCGAGGTTATCACGAGGACCCGGAAGCGCATCTGTCTCGAACGTTCAGCGAGGTCGAAGGGTACGACGAGCTGGTCCTCATCAGTGATATCGAGATCTACAGCCACTGCGAGCACCACGTGGTTCCGTTCGTCGGCAAAGCGCACGTGGCTTACATTCCCAACGGCAAGGTCGTGGGTCTATCGAAGATCGCGCGCGTCGTGGACACGTTTGCCAAACGGCTCCAGGTCCAGGAAAAGCTCACTGCGCAGATCGCCAACGCGATCAACGAGACGCTCTCCCCGCAGGGAACCGCCGTCATCTTGCAGTGCCAGCACTTTTGCATGTGCTACCGCGGTGTCCGCAAATCCGGCTCCTGGACGACCACCAGCCGCTTGACCGGTTGTTTCCTCGAGGACGAAGCGGCCCGCATGGAGCTGTTGACCCTGATTGGCATGCACCGTTCGATCGGTGGCGCTGGCAGCTGAGCCGACTCGATCTCGGCCGGGTCTCGGCGTAGAGTAGCCGCATGCGGGAGCAGCACTACGACTGGGTCATCGTCGGGTCGGGG
>CBDURI010000378.1:0-2918 GCA_965369435.1 uncultured bacterium | reverse complement strand
TTCGGGTTCACCGCGCAGCTTCGCTATCTGATCGAAAGTGTCGGGCCGGAGTTTCGACAGTACCTCTATTCGAGTGACAACGAAGAACGCCCCTTTTCTCGGAACGAGCGAACCGAGGTCTACCGAAAAGCCAAGGGCATCGACTCGTCCGCAGCCTTTGGGACCCAGCTCGATTTGGAGGCGGGGAACCACATCTTGCTTCGCCATTCCTTCTTCCCGACGAACACAGACAAGCTCGAGCCGTTTGCGGTCACGTTCGGAGAAGAACGAGAGATCGCGACGGCATACGCGATCAGCCATCCCGTGATGATTAGCGGCATGAGCTTTGGCGCCCTTGGGAGCCATGCGGTGAGAGCGCTCGCCAGAGGTGCGAAGAAGGCCGGCATTCCGATGAACACAGGGGAGGGTGGCTATCCAAAGTACCACTTGATGGAAGGGGCCGATCTCATCTTTCAGATCGGCACCGCGAAGTTTGGTGTGCGCCACGAGGATGGACGTTTGCACGAGGGCAAGCTCGCCGAGCTCGCGGCGAAAGAGCAGATTGCGATGGTAGAGATCAAGTTCTCCCAAGGGGCCAAGCCTGGCAAGGGAGGGCTGCTCCCCAGGGAAAAGCTCAGTCAGGAGATCGCTGAGCTCCGCGGGGTCCCGATGGGGCAGGACGTCGTCTCACCGCCGCGTCCGCTGGAGTGCGTCGATGAAGCGTCCACCGTAGCGTTCATTCGCAGGGTGCAAGAGGTCGCCGGCCTTCCGGTCGGCATCAAGTTCTGCCTTGGGCGCAGTGTGGAGCTGAGGCGCCTCGTGTTGGAGATGAAACGACAGGGTGTCTTCCCTGACTTCATGACCGTGGATGGTGCAGAGGGAGGCACCGGTGCCGCTCCTAGGAGCTTCATGGATGGGCTTGGCCTTCCGCTGCTGGAAGGGCTTGCTCGAGTGCAGAGCGTGTTGGAGGAGGAGGGGGTGCGGGATCGGCTCAAGCTCATCGCCTCGGGCAAGCTCATCGACGCTCGACGCCAGCTCATCGCGATGTCCTTGGGGGCTGACGCCTGCTACACGGCGCGAGGTTTCATGTTGGCCCTCGGCTGCATCCAGGCCCTTCAGTGCAATCAGAACACATGCCCGGTGGGCATCACCACGCACAATCCACGCCTGGAGCGAGGGCTCGACATCGAGGCGAAGTCAACGCGAGTGGCCAACTACGTAGCCGGGCTGTGTCACAACCATGTGGAGATGCTTGCCGCCACAGGCAAGACCGCCGCTTCCGAGCTCGGTCGCGACGATCTTTTCCTTCCAGGTACCCATCAAGGAGGCGCGTCATGACGAATCGCTACGTGCAGATGGCCTTGAGGCTCGTGGTCGCCGCGATCCTTCTTCCTGTCGGCTACTCGAAGCTCGCGGCCGGGGGGATGGACGTCATGTTGTTTGAACGGCTAGGCATGGAGCCCCACGGACGGATCATCATCGGCCTGCTGGAGATCACCGCTGGGCTACTCATGTTATCGCCGCAGGCGGCGAGCGGCGCACTGATCGCCGTCGGCATCATGTTCGGCGCGATCCTCGCCCATAGCACGGTACTCGGCGTCGACGTTGGCGATGGTGGAAGACACGTAGCGATGCTGACGCTCGTGCTCGTCTCGTCGATTCTCGTCTTGTATGCACGGCGGCGTGACTTGCCGATCATCGGGAAGACCCTGGGCGCGGGTGACAACCGAGACCCCTAGTCCGCGAGGAGCTCCGCCGCTTTCCGCCTTCACCCACCGCCGAACGGGTTCGGCTTCCACATCCGCACGCCGAGCAAGATCGGCACAACTGCGTATGGGCCGTTGAACGCCCAGAAAATCAGTGTCTCCCCCGGAGCTGGCCCCAGCCAGTACTCCCACGTGATGTACTCGATCATGCCGTGAAGCATCGCGCCGACGTAGACGAGCGCCATTGGACGAATCCAGTTCTTTCCTTTGATGAAGGCGTAGACCAACAGCAAGTAGAAAGGCCCGTAGATGAAGGCCGAGATAGCAGTCCCCACGCGAAGGTACTCATGCTCCGCGGCGAAGTAGGTGTCTGCTGCGAACTCGGCGTACCAGCGGTTCGCGCGCGCCCAGAAAGCATCGCCCTGCAATAGGTCCAGCGCATGCCATGCGTCCGAGAAGAACGACGAGAACGCAAAGAACGAGAAGATGACGACGAAGAAAATGTCACGCCGTCGATCGCTGAGCGGTGTTGTGATGCCTGTCGGACCCATGCAGCCTCCGTGGAAGAGTTGGCAGAGGGTATCCGCCAAGCCAGCCCGAGCAAAGGGTTTTCAGCGTGTCACGAGCGATCGCGCCAGGGTCTCCCAGCAGTCGTCGATCCGCTTGGGCAGATCGGGTGACTCCTCACCGCTCACCATTCGCTCGAAGGGAAAGGTCAGGAGCACCCCTTGAACGAGGACCTGGAGTTGAGCGGCTCGTGCACCGGGATGCAGACGGCCTGCCGCCTCCAGCTCTTGCAGGCAGGAAGAGACAAACGCCATGTTGCGCTCTCGCCAGGCCCTCAGCTTCTCGCGGCCGGCGTCTCCGGCGGCGTGCACGAGCTGCTCGGAGAACATCAAGCGGCCCATCGGAGCCTCGCCGGCGAGAAGAGCGGCGCGCGCACGGAAGAACAGCTCGAGGCGCTGCAAGGGATCCGGATCCGCGGGGAAGCCCTCAGCGAACATCTTGTCCTCGAGCTGATCCATCGCCGCGAGTACGATCTCTTCCTTGTTGTTGAAGTGACGAAAAATCGTGCCGTCGGTAATCCCAACTTTTTCAGCGATGGCCTTGGTCGTGAAACGGCGCAGCCCTGACTCGGCAATTACGACGAGTGCTGCTTCGGCGATTTGCCGTACCCGATCCTCGCGGCTTTCGTACTGCTGCGCCATGGAACCCGCTTGTACCTCAGTTCCC
>CBDURI010000377.1:0-2929 GCA_965369435.1 uncultured bacterium | reverse complement strand
GAACGTCAAAGGCAATGACGGAATGGCCCTCGTGAAGAAGACGCTCGAGCCCCTCCTGCCCAAGTCGGCCGAAGGCCCCCGTCACCAACACCCGCATCCGCGCAGGCTGACCTGCACGGCCCCCCGCATCAAATTGAAACACGTTCTTCTACCTGATAGGCTCCTCCCCCTCCGAAAAGGAGGGATAGTCCCCTTTTCGTGGAGTTGGTGATGAAGCTCGGATTGTCGCTTGGATACGCGGGTCCTCAGTTGAACACGACGGTGCAGGACCTCGTGGACATGGAAACGATCGGGGAGGTCGAACGACTTGGCTACGATTCGATCTGGACGGCAGAGTCTTGGGGCAACGATGCGGTGACACCGCTCGCCTGGGTCGGGCCGCAGACTTCGACGATCAAGTTGGGCACGGCGATCATGCAGCTGCCAGGGCGCTCTCCGGCGAACGCAGCGATGACGGCCATTACGATGGATACACTCTCGAATGGGCGCTTCATCATGGGACTTGGAACGTCGGGGCCGCAGGTCGTCGAAGGTTGGCACGGCGTGCCATTCAACAAGACCCTCACCTGGCTCCGCGAGTACATCACCATCGTGAAGATGATCTTTGCGCGCGAGGACCGACTCGAGTTCGACGGTGTGCGCTATCAGATTCCGTATCGTGGCGAAGGTTCTACAGGCCAGGGCAAGCCGCTTCGGAGTATGGTGCGCGGCCGCGCAGACATTCCAGTCTACACGGGCTCGATGGCGCCCAAGTCACAGATGATGGCTGCGGAGCTCGCCGACGGCTGCCTGCTCACGTGCATGCATCCGGATCGCTCCGAAGTCCTGATGGAGAACTTCAATCCGGGCTTCGAGAAGGCGGGCAATGGCAAGGGCGTCGACAACTTCGACATCGCCCCCACCGTGGTGGTCATCATCGGCGACCCGCAGTACGCCATGACGCCTTGCAAGATGCAGCTCGCGCTCTACATCGGGGGCATGGGCTCGAAGAACAAGAACTTCTACAAGGACTATTTGAGTCGTGTCGGCTTCGAGGAGGCTTGCGAGAAGATTCAAACCCTGTTCCTCGACGGCAAGCGCGATGAAGCAATCGCCGCGGTGCCAGACGAGATGGTCGACGCGCTGTACCTCATCGGCTCGAAAGACCGCATCCGCGATCGATTCCAGCGCTGGAAGGAATCGCCGGTCGGCACCATGATGGTCGGCTCGCGGGACATGGATACGCTGCGGTTCATGGCCGAGCTCAACTCGTGAGGCAACGATGAAAATTGGAATTGTAGGCGGCACTGGACGTGAAGGACGCGGTCTAGGCGTTCGCTGGGCGAAGGCCGGACACGACGTGTTCATCGGTTCTCGCCAGGCCGAAAAAGGGATTGCCAAGGCAGCGGAGTTCTCTGAGGAGTTTGGAGTCGTCCTCCGGGGCGGCGACAACGTGGCCGCTTGCAATCACGCCGAGCTGATCGTCGTCACGGTGCCGTACAGCGCCCACCGCGCCACCTTCGAATCGATCAGGGACGCCGTGGGCGACAAGGTGATCGTCGACATCACCGTCCCGGTCAAACCGCCCAAGGTCCGTTCGGTGAACCTTCCCGAAGGGCAGGCGGCTGCCTTGGAGGCTCGCGCGCTGCTCCACGAGGGCGCGCGGCTGGTCGCGGGCTTGCACCACATCAGCTCCGAGCATCTCAGCGACCCGGCGCACGCATTTGATTGCGACGTCCTGGTATGCGGGGACGACAAAGAAGCGCGCGCTGCGTTCATCTCGGTCGTCTCGGACTTGGGCCTTCGTGGCGTCGACGCGGGTGTTCTCAAGAACGCCATCGCCCTCGAGTCGCTCACGCCGGTGCTGTTGCACATCAATCGCCGGTACAAGAGCGTCGGCTCCGGCATACGAATCACAGGCATTGCGGAGACGGAATGAAGCCTGGCGAGCCAACTTCGGCTGACCTGCACGTCGGCTCGGAGCTCGTGGTTCGCGCCATCGCGGGGGTGCCCACCATCGAGGCCGGCCAGGACCTGAGCGAGGTGATCATCTCGAGCCTCGCTCGCGCCGAAACCGAGCTGGCCGACGGAGACGTCATGGTGCTCGCGAGCAAGATCGTCTCGCGCGCGGAAGGCTGCTTCGTCGACTTGGGAGGTGTTACTCCGGGCGACACGGCCCTGCATCTCGCCGAGGAAGTAGACAAAGACCCGCGCCTAGTCGAGCTCATCCTTCGCGAGAGCACGGGGGTTTCGCGCAAGACGACGGGCGCATTGATCGTCCGTCACCGCTTGGGCTTCGTGTCCGCCAATGCTGGGATTGACGCCAGCAATGCCGCGCCGTCGGGCGCGCCCGAGGACAGCGGCCCGTGGGTTCTGATCCTGCCACGTGACCCGGATGCCACCGCAGCTCGGCTCCGGGCCCAGCTTGCGCGACACTTCTCGGCAGAGATCGGCGTCATCATCACCGATTCATGGGGGCGACCGTTTCGACGCGGCACGGTAGGCTTCGCGCTCGGCGTGGCCGGCGTACCCGCCATCTGGGATCGCAGCGGCGCGGTCGATCGCCACGGCCGCATGCTCGAAGCCACGGTGTCTGCATTGGCGGATTCGATTGCGGCGGCGGCAGATCTCGTCGCTGGCCAGGCCGACGAAGGACGTCCGCTGACCTTGGTCCGTGGACTCCGCTTTGCACCGTCGGACGACTCGGCACAGGCGCTGCTTCGCGATCCCGAGGACGATTTGTACGCATGATCGACCCCGTCCAAAGCGACCTCTCGGTCGTCGCGCTTGCCGGAGGCGTGGGCGGGGCTCGACTGGTCGACGGACTGCACCGCGCCCTGCCTCCTGGCGCGCTCACCGTGGTCGTGAACACCGGCGACGACTTCGAGCATTGGGGACTGCACATCAGCCCTGATCTCGACACGGTGATGTACACGCTTGCGGGACTCTC
>CBDURI010000376.1:0-2937 GCA_965369435.1 uncultured bacterium | reverse complement strand
TGATGGCGGAGCCGCGTCCGGTTTTGATCGCGCTGGGGATGTCGCGATACGCGCAAGGGAGCGACGGCCTGGTGTTGGACGTGGCGCCGTTCATCAAAGCCCTCGAACACGCGTCAGGATGCGAGGCGGTAGTCATGGGCAAACCCGCACGCGAGTTCTTCGATGCCGCGGTTCGCCAACTCGGGACGTCTTCGGCGCAGACGGTGATGATCGGGGATGACATTCGTGGTGACATCGGAGGAGCGCAGGACGCGGGGCTGGTCGGCATCTTGGTTCGGACCGGCAAATTCCGGCCTGGCGACCTCGAAGGGGACATCAGGCCCGACGCGGTTCTGGATTCGATAGCCGACTTGCCTCAATGGTGGGAGAATAGAGCCTCGTGATGGGTGAGCCTTTCAAACCAAACCTGAAAGCACACGAGCTGCCGCGGGCGACGCTGGTCGACCTGTGGCATCGGACGGTCGACGCTCACGCGAAGCTCCGCGAAACCTGGTCTTCGGCCGTCGCCGGGAAGTACGGGCAGGAGGTAGCCGATGCGGTGTCGCTCCGCGGCTGGCCGCTCGAAAAAACCGGCGCAACCCCGAAGCAACTCTTCTTCGACGACCTTCGGTTCATCGTCGCCGCGACTGAGCTCCAACCTGATTTGCTGACGGTCGCCAACCGCAACCAAGCAGATATCCCCGAGGAGCTATCAGGCAACCGTTCTTGGTTCCAGTGGTTCGTGTCCGCTTCGCGGCTGCTGGGGGCTCCGTCAAAGCCGAAGCCCGGGAAGCCGGCTTGGGTGGGCACTCCGGGCAGAGCGCGGGGCCTCGCGCGAGGCAAGGGGATCGATCTCGGGTTCGCGCTGCTGCTCAGAGCGTGGCAACGGTCGCAGGGGACACACGCGTCGGAAATCGACACCGAGGCGTTCGAGCGCAGGGTGCTGAACGACTACGACGAAAAGACTCTGGCGCTCCTCTGGAACTGCGCGGCGGTCGCCTACATGCTCGCCACAGACCGCTGGTACACGGGCATCCGAAGACGCTACGGTGATGAGGCAGCGCAGGAGCTCGAGAAAGACGTATGGATCGACCACGGCGCGGCCGAACACGACTTACGCATCGGCCAGGAGGCCATGGGAGTCACCGGGGACGACGTCGAGAGCCTATTGCGGAGCTTTCAGTTCGCCCCGGGCGAGGTCGGCATCCTGGATGTCGAGTTTGAGCTCATCGACGAGAATCACGGCATCATGACCCATCACGCGTGCCCGGCGTTGGACCGCTTCGAGCATTTCGACGACGTTCGACTCAAGCATTGCTGCGACATCTGCATCGCCGGCATGCCCATCTCGGGGGAGATGCTCAACCGGAAGATCGAGTGCAAGCCGCTCAAGCTACCGCCGCGCGTGGACTCGAACGATATCGCTTGTCGCTGGGAGTACAGGCTTCGGGATCAGTCCTGAGCGGCCGACCACGCGGCGCTCTGACTCTCTGCCAGTGCGATCAGGTTGCCCAGCGCGAGGCTGACGTCGACGAGGTGAAGCCCCCAGCCGACGGCTCCACGGAAATCGCCATTGAAGTCATCGGCGCGCGGATCTTCCTCGTCTGCCATAACCGTGATCTCTAGATACTGATACTCGCCTCGGTCGACGCACTCTGCCTGAACGAAATCCGGCATCGTGTAGTACGGGGTTGGGATGGGGTCGTGGGCTTCGGGATCTGCGTAGGGGCTGGACCCCTCACCGAGGGCAATCGTGAACACACCTTTGACCTCTCCTGGGAAGTACGGCCTCAAAGTAGCCTTCCCATTCGTAAGCGTGGCGGGGTTCACGCATCCGGCAACGGTGTTCGGATCGCCGGTGTTGGCGAAGAGGGCATCCGCGTCCGGCGGATCGCGGTCACGCCAGCTCGAATAGGTGACGAGGCAGCCGGTTTGGTCTGCGGCTCTGCACAGCGGCGTGGCTTGGAACGTTCCGCCAACGTCCTTGTCCTTTGGCACGGCAATCGTCGTGCCCAGCAGATACGCGGCGACGAGGCGCTCACCCAAGACTGGGTTCCGCTCGATCTCTTCTTGAATGAGGCGCGTCAGATGACCTGAGCCTTGCGAGTGCCCGATTAGAATGAATCCTCGACCTTCGTTGTCGTTTGCGATGTAGTGCTTGAACGCATCGAGGACGTCTCCATAGGCGAGCTCCCTGTCACCGACGAGCGCGTCATTGAAGATCACGGAAAGCGTCACCTGACGATGGACGGGCGCGAAGACTCGGCACACGGAGTTGAATCGCGCCGCTTGATTGAGAACGATGAAAATTTCTTCGTCGTTCGCTTGGAGGTCGGAGTTGCCCGCGCTGTCGAAGCTCGCGGTTGGGTACACGTAGAAGCAGTCGATCGCGGGGTCGGCTGCAGGTGTATGAGACTCGTTGGTAGCGGTGCCGTCCGCGACGACGACCGTCGCGGAGAGGTCCCGCAAACAAATGTTGTCGCCGTCGTCTTGGTCGGGATGGCAAAGCCAGGGATCCAAGCTCTGATAGATCTCGCTCTGATACCGCGCGTACGGCTGGTCAGGCCCGCGCGTGCCGCCGCGTCCGCCTGTGCCGCTGGTACCACTGCTCCCACAGCCAAGCGCCGCAATCGAGAGCGTAAGAAATGCCAAACGAAGTGTGCGCAAGATCGAAACCTCCAAGTTAGTACGCGCAACATGAGCGCCCCGGTTCGCACTGCAAGCGGACAGACTACCACACCTGCTCAAGAGGCCAGCGCCAGTGAGGGTCGAGTGCGCCGTGAAGCGTGGAAAAAGATCCCAGGCAGCGATGCAAGCACGCTACACTCGCCGGAATTGTCTGGGAGAAGAGCATGACGCGAGTTGTGAGTTGGGTCGTTTTCGTATCACTTCTAGTCGGACCAGCAAGCGCGGTTCAGGCCGAAGAGGAGGTCACGGAGTCTGCTGGAGAATCGACCG
>CBDURI010000375.1:0-2944 GCA_965369435.1 uncultured bacterium | reverse complement strand
ATGATCGAAGCTTGTTAGGTCTTATAGGAAGCAGTATATTGGGTGAAGTAGTCGTACTCGAGGCCGTACTCCCAACCGACCGAGATCCGCCCGACCCGAACCGATAGCCGGTCTCCGAGCATGCGTTCTTCCAGGTACATCTCGAACAGTCGAACCGAATCGCCGCTGTATACCGCGTTCACCGGGGCAAACGCGCCGACGTCGGCGGTCAAGTCCCGTCCACTCGCCCACGAGCCCGAAACGTGGATCCAGAAGCCTTTGACCTGAGCCATGGTTTCCATGTCCAGATCGATCCCGAAATCGAGAAGCCCGGTATATCGGAAAGCCTTGTCTTGGCCGCCCACCGGATTGCCTTGCAAGGCGATCATATACCAGGCGAAAAACTGAACGCCGCGTTCGGAAAGCCAGTCGATCGCTTCTGGGGAGACTTGGCCTATCATCCCCTGTCCCACCTCGACCTCAGCTCTTCCGATGTGCCAGACTTCGCCGATGAGTGGTGGCGGTTTTCGAAGAAAGCTCAGCGTGTCGGTGCACGGGACCGCGTCGTCATGATCGGGAGGACATGCACGCGCAGGCGCTCCGATGTCAACGAGACTGAAAATCAAGACGGCAAGCGCGAAGCGCCTCAATCCTGCTAGGGTCGGGTTCATCCCGCGACGGACGCTCCCATGCGCAAGTGCGGGAACGCAAGAGAGAACTGAGCGATGACAGGGGTCAACAGGGGAAAAACGAAGAGCTCTGCATCGGACTCGCGCATCGTTGACCGGGGCCGCCTCGGGCGTTTCACCACGTCCCTGGTTCTCGAAGACGCGACCGGCCAGCGGCTGGTTTGGAGCTCCAGACGTAACCGCAAAGGCCTGGACCCCGAACCCGCGCATCTCGTTGCCCGATCGCGGCCCCGGCGTATCCTTCCGATCGAGCCGAGAAGCATCACCTGGTGGATTGCGATTCTCTTCATGGTTGGGTCGGCGCTTTTCGCACTTGGCTCCGCTAGCGCGCTCTTCTGGACGACCTTGGCAACCGGCAGTGGCGCGGTTTTCTTCGCGGGGTCCGTCTTCTTCACGAGCGCCGCGTACCTACAAGTCGTCGAAGTCGTCAACGAGCCCGACGTCTTGACCAGAACGCGTCCGCGAATCTCGCTGTGGCGCTGGGAGCCACACAAAATCGGATGGTGGGCAGCGGTCGTGCAGCTGATCGGCACGCTTCTGTTCAACATGAACACCTTCGAAGCGATGCGGGTCCTCAGCCCCATCGACCAAGACCGCCTGGTCTGGGCACCCAATGCAATGGGCTCGGTCTGCTTTCTGGTTGCTAGCTACCTGGCGTATGCCGAAGTCTGTCGGCGTTGGCTTGGCTGGCAACCCCGAAACATCTCCTGGTGGATCGTCGTCATCAATCTGCTCGGTTCGGTCGCGTTCGGTGCTTCCGCCGCGTCCTCCGTCGTCATTGTCCGCACGGGGGAGCTGGTGAGCGCATATGGCTCGAACCTGTGGACGTTGGTTGGAGCCGTCTGCTTTTTCCTGGGCGCTTACCTGCTCCTGCCAGAGATGACCTCACATTCTGCTCCACAAGCCTTCTAGACTGACCATGTAGAATCAGTCACACATGGAGCCCTCGAAAGGAATCCCCCAGAGATGGTCACCAAGCCGCGCAAACTCAGCGAACTAACAGAACGCGAACAATTCTTGAGCCCGGTCTATGCGCGCAACGCCATGGACCACCCGGTCCCCAAGTACGAGCTCCCGGAAGGCGAGCTCGATCCCGACGTCGCGTACAACCTGATTCACGACGAGTTGATGTTGGACGGCAATGCGCGACTCAACCTGGCAACGTTCGTGACGACTTGGATGGAACCGCAAGCCGAGAAGCTGATGGCGGAGTGCTTCGACAAGAACCTGATCGACAAGGACGAATATCCGTACACGGCCCAGATCGAGGAACGCTGCATCAACATCGTGTCGAGGCTCTTCCATGCACCGGAAACCGGGGTGGGCGCTTCCGCGATCGGCTCTTCGGAAGCGGTCATGCTCGCGGGCATGGCGCTGAAGTGGAGATGGCGCGCGCGCATGAAAGCGAAGGGCAAGCCCACCGACAAGCCCAACATCGTCATGGGCAGCAACGTGCAGGTCGTTTGGGAGAAGTTCGCCCGATACTGGGAGGTAGAGCCCCGCTATATCGACATGGAGCCCGATCAGTACACGATCACGCCCCAAGGCGTGCTGGATCTCGTCAACGAAAATACCATCGCGGTGGTTCCGATCCTTGGTGTGACCTACACGGGGGCCTTCGAGCCCGTTGAAGCGATTCACGAGGCGCTGGTCGAGCACAACGCAAAGACAGGCCACGACATTCCGATGCACGTCGACGCGGCTAGCGGCGGTTTCGTGGCTCCCTTCTTGAATCCGGATTTGAAGTGGGACTTCCGCTTGCCGCTCGTGAAGTCGATCAACGTCTCGGGCCACAAGTACGGCCTGGTGTATCCCGGAATCGGTTGGGTGGTTTGGCGCTCGCATGAAGATCTCCCGAAAGATTTGGTCTTTCACGTCAACTACCTGGGCGGCGACATGCCGACGTTCACGCTCAACTTCTCGCGGCCGGGGAATCAGGTAGTCGCGCAGTACTACAACTTCATTCGGCTCGGTCGCGCGGGGTACACGCGCGCTTTCGAGCAAATGCGCGAAGTGGCGACCCACCTCTCTTCCGAGATAGAGAAGACCGGGCGGTTCAATCTACTGAGCCGGGGCGACACCATTCCGGTCTTCGCATTCGCCCTCAGAGATTCCAGTCAGTACACGGTTTACGACCTATCGGACAAACTTCGTGAGCACGGCTGGCAAGTACCGGCCTATACGATGCCTCCGAAAGTCGAGCACCTTGCCGTCCTTCGTATCGTGGTTCGAGAGGGCTTCAGTCGCGACCTTGCAGACGACCTGATGCAACACCT
>CBDURI010000374.1:0-2949 GCA_965369435.1 uncultured bacterium | reverse complement strand
GCGCCCGATCGATGTGCTGTCCGGAATGCAGGTCGGCGTCACCGCCGCGTTTTGGGGATGGTTCGCGGGGTCCAACGTGGTGCTCGGTCCCGCGGACGTGTTCCCATGCCGAGTGGCGCCCGCTCCGGGGGGTGGCGGTGGCTCCGCCAACAGCGATACCTGCTACGGCGCCAACGCGTCGACGAAGTACACTTCACGCCTCTCCGTGTTCTGGACCTTCGTTCCGGTTGACCGCTTGGCCTTTGGCCTGAGCTACACGGCGCTATGGGGACGCGCGCATGATCTCGCCATCGGCTGTGTCGAGACTCTGACGGGCCTGGTATGTATCGACGACGGTAGCGCCAACGGTCACTGGCGCTCGTTCTCGAACTTCCGCGCCGTCGTGGGCTACGACATCAAGCGCTGGTTCACGCTCGCACTGAGCTATGACGTCTGGGCCCAGCACCCCGACTCGGATGGCGGCCGCGAGAACCCCTTCTACAACGAAAACTCCCGCCTGATCTTTACGCTGACGTTTCGGGCCGACGGCCTGTACGCGAGCACACGAGACAAGCGTGCCGGGGCGGGGCAAAAAGCAGCGCAATCAAGCGCAGGGGTCGAGGAGCTCTGATACCGCCGGCCGCGCTGCCGCCAGGCTAGCGCCCAGGCTCACGACCTCCATCGGGTCCAAGTCGACCCTCGGCCGCTTGCCAAAGTACGACTCGATGTACCCGCGAAGGCCCGGAAGGCGCGTGCTGCCCCCCGCCAGGAAGACAGCCTCGATGTCTCGGGCTTTCAGGCTCGCTTGGGCCAGGACTTCGTCGCACATCGCAAACGTGCGGCGCACGAGGTCCAAGGTGAGCTGCTGCACCTCGTCTCGCGTAATCGAAATGATGCCGCAACTCTCCGGAGCTGCCGGATCGACGCTCGGGATCGCGATGGCTGCTTGCTCGGACTCGCTCAGCTCACACTTGGCGAGCTCGCAAGCAAGGACGAGGCGATCGAAGGTGACCGCGTCATTGCTGAGGTCCCAACCATCGCGCGCAAGCGTCCGGTCGGCAACGTGAAGCGCAATCGTTCGATCGACGTCGTCGCCACCGAGATAGGCGTCTCCACCGTGACCGATGACTCGAAACGGATAGCTACTGCAATCCACGACCGCAGCATCGAAGGTGCCGCCGCCCAAGTCGTAGACGAACGCGTACTTCAAGCTGCTGCGGTTCAGGTACGCAAGCGCCGTGGCGATGGGCTCTTCGATCACCCGAACCGAAGCGAACTTCGCCTTGGAGACCGCCAATGCGGTGGCGTCGCGCCGTTGCTGATCGAAACCCACAGGGGCGGTCACGACGGCGTGTACGTCGCCTACTGGAAACTGGGCGAGCTTACACAACCCGCCGATGATGGTCCCGCCAACCTCCACGGGGCACACGAGCCCCGCGCGCGTGTTGAACACCGCCCAGCCATCGGGACCCTCGACCAGGTCGTACGGGTAGTGTTGCCGAAACTGGTTCGTGTAGGACGAAACCCAGCGAGCGCCGATGACGCGCTTGGCCGAGAGAATGGTGTTCTTCGGGTCCATCGCCCGCCGACGCCGCGCTGGCTTGCCCACCAGGGTGGCCCCGCTCGGCGGGTAGGCGACCACGGACGGCATCACGCAACCGCCCCCCTGGATGGGGAGGGATTCGAAATTCCGGGCGATCACCGTATTGGTGGTACCAAGATCGATTCCTACGGTCTTGCGCTTACGGGCAGGCATCGGCCGACGAAGTCTGTGAGGTGTGGCGTGAGTGAGGTCCATGGGGGGGGTTGGCCTCCGCCGGTTTCATGGGCCGCGCGAGAGTGGCCCCCGGCAAATAAGCAGGCTACGTGATCCAGAGGCCTCGTGCCACACCGAGTTCGGCGGCTGGACCGCCCGGCGCCCATGGCCTAAAGTGGAACACGTTCTAGTTGGAGACCCGTACGGATGCCCGCCGACTTTCACAAGCTTCAAGTAGCAGGAATCGTTCAAGAAACGCACGATACGCGGTCCTACATCCTCGCGGTTCCCGAATCACTGCAAAAGGAGTTCCGCTATCGGGCCGGGCAGTTCCTCACCTTCGAGATTCCCTGGGAAGGGATGCAGCTGCATCGTTGCTACTCGCTTTCGAGCGCGCCCGGGACCGATCCCTGGCCCCAGGTGACGGTCAAACGCGTCGATGACGGGCGCGTTTCCAACTGGTTCAACGACAAGGTGAACGTCGGAGACTGGATTCTGGTGCAGCCACCCGAGGGGCGCTTCTCGCTGCGCTCGAACGAGGGCGAGCACGGGATCGTACTGTTTGGCGGGGGTAGCGGCGTCACGCCTGTGCTCTCCATCTTGAAGTCCGCGCTCCGCACCACCGAGCGCGACGTGAAGCTCATCTACGCCAACCGCGACCAGCGCTCGATCATCTTCAAAGACGAGATCGACCTCTGGCTTGCCGAATTCCCGGAGCGTCTCGAGGTCATCCATCATCTCGACAGCGACGGTGGCTTCATGTCGGTCGCCACCGTCCAGGAGCACATTCGTGGCTGGGAAGAGGCCGAGTTCTTCGTCTGCGGTCCGACGGGATACATGGACACGGTCGAAGAGGCCTTCAAGGCGTCCAACATCGACGCGGCCCAGACCAAGTTCGAGCGGTTCCTTTCACTGCCCGATCCCGATCGCAAGGACGAGTCCGCCGCCTCGGTCCCGGAGCAGTCCGACGACGAGATTCCTACGTCGTTCAAGATGCTACTCGAAGGTCAGTCCCTCGACGTGCCTTACGAGAAAGGGCTGACTCTCCTCGAGTCGGCAACCAAGGCAGGCCACAAGCCGCCCTCGTCTTGCGAAGATGGGTACTGTGGCTGCTGCATGGCGCTACTCAAGAGCGGCAAGGTCCACATGGCCACTCATGACGCGCTCGAACCGAGCGACATCGAACGCGGTTGGGTCCTAGCCTGCCAAGCGCG
>CBDURI010000373.1:0-2950 GCA_965369435.1 uncultured bacterium | reverse complement strand
CAAAGATGGTCGCTACACCCCGCGCGCACGCAGCCTTCGCCGGGAGGCTCCGTGCAATACCCCTCGTGCCGCACGCCCACACCGGCGCACGCCGCTTCACAAGCGTTGATGTAGTTGCGTCCATCGCCACCGCACGCCGGCTCGAAGACGCCGGGGCAGTTGCAGCGAGTCGGGCCCGGAATGCACCAATAGGTGTCCGGCTCCGACGGAAAGATCGCCGGGTCGGTGCCGTTCTCGTCGCCTTCGCTGGCAGCCCAGGGCGCGGGCGTGCAGTCATCGCCGACGAAGCAGTCGTTGTGCGACTCGCAATGCATCGGCTCGTCGCAACGGCCGCGGTGCTCGATGTCGTGCTCAGCTCGGGCGGCGTCCTCGACCGAGTACGTCTTGCCGTCGATGCCGCAAACGAATCCCTCGACCGGGCCAGCACCCTCGGCACTGGTCTCACCACAACCGGCTATCGTCAGGACGACGGCGCCAAGCAACACACAAGCCAACCAATATCGATTCATCGCATCTCTCCACACGCAGGGGGGTCTGGCTATTTCGATACGCAACTTTGGTGCCAGCCTACGCGGCGGAAAACCGCCGTAAATTCAGGGTATAGAGACTATGCCGGTGTGCCAGCCCGTGCCAGCGCCGCCTAAAGCCACTGCAAAAAGGTCAGGTTTGCTGGGCCAAACGACGCTCCAGCCGGGCCACCCGTCGCTCGGCCGCGTCCTCTCCTTCGGCCAAGCAGGTGCCTCCCGCGTGCTCGAGGGCGCGCCCGAGATCTTTGCGCCGATGCTCGTAGTGCTTGGTGAGCGCCAGTTGGACGCCCGCGCGAAGCTCTTCGTCGTCGGCTGCACGAAGCGCGCCCAGCAGCGCTCGTTCTTCATCGTCGACATCACCCACGCGGCGAGCCATCCGCGCATTGATCATGCAGGCTTCGACGGTGCATACGGATTCGCCACCGCCCTCCACTGCCGCATCCGCAAAGGAGCGCGCGCGCGCGCGATCGCCCGTGCGCTCAGCAACCTTTGCGTAGGCCAGATGGTCACGCGGGTCGTCCCCGCGGTGTACCTCATCAAAATGATTGACCAGCTCAGCGACGAGCGCAGCCAACGCGATCAAGTCATTCGCGTTGTGCTCGATCACCTTGGCCATCGGAGACACCTCTCCCCCATCGAGGTAATCGAAATAGAGCTGCGGGATCAGTGCGCCTGAAACGTCATCCTCGCGGTACATACCCAGCACCTGGCGCTCGAGCTCCACCAACCTCACCGACTTGAGCCTCGACTTCAAGACGCGACGCGCACAATGCAGCAAATCGAGATGCGGTGGCAGCACCGGCGCCTTCACCCGGTTCAACACGAAGCGGCTGCGCAAGAGCGGCCAGTCGAAAGCCTTGCCATTGAAGGAAACCACGCAGGAGCTCTGTTGTACGCGCTCGCGCAACCAATGTAGCATCGGCGCCTCGCGGCCAAGCTCAGGCAAGAAAAGCTGCTGAATCCGCATCGATTGCTCCTCGAACCAGCCAATGCCGATCAAGAAAGGCACGGTCCCCGTCCCACCGGCAAGCCCGGTCGTCTCGGTGTCGAAAAACAACGCGCGTTGAAGGTCGATGCCTTCGAGCGAAGGGTCTAGAGCGAGTTGCGCGAGGCGCTCGGTCGATACGTGGAGCGCTTTGGCAATGGGCGCTCGCCCGTGATGATGATGAGGCTCGAGGTACTCGTCGATCAAGTGGAGCTCGCCATGCTCGGTCTCGTGCACCTGGCCCGGGAGCGCACCTCGAACACTGGCGACATCGAGTTGGCGGGGCTTCGTTTGCGCAAGTCGCGCTAGGCTTCGTTTGATCGACATCGGTCCTCAGTAACCCTCAGTGAATAGCGCTC
Organism: uncultured bacterium; assembly: GCA_965369435.1. Lineage (GTDB taxonomy): Bacteria > Myxococcota_A > Polyangia > Polyangiales > Houyiibacteriaceae > SG8-38. The sequence goes on along the minus strand of CBDURI010000373.1, from coordinate 1,079 downwards.
ACGCCAACGGCATCTAGCAAACCAAGCACCAACCGCTTGCGCGCAGCCTCGAGGTCGTCATCACCGGACGCGTCCGGGCCGATGCAGCCAGGGCAGCCTTCGCTACACTCGCAGCTCTCGATCAGATGCCGCGCGCGGCGAAGCAACTCCTCGCGCTCCTCGAAGAGACGTGTCGCCAAGCCAATCCCGCCTGCCACCGTGTCGTAAAGAAAGATCGTCGGGTCGAAGCCCGGGCCCTCGCCCTTGCCGGGCGGCGCCTCGTCTTCATGGCGACTTCCGAGCGTACGGCCGAGGTCGCGCGGGTCGATCATCAAACCGACCGCGCCTACCACATGCATCGCCTTCGAAAGCCCGCGCAATGCATCGACGACGACCGCCCGTGGCTCGGGTTGGCTCTGAACGAAATCCTCGGGAAAGGTGAGCCAAAATGCCGTCGTATGCTTCTGCATCTCGGGAAGGTGTACTTCGCCGTAGCCGACGTTCTCGTGGGTGTGGAACTTGATCTTCTTGTAGCCCACGACCTTCTCGATGACGCTGACGTCGCCGAGGCCGGCATCGAGCGACACCTCGCCGAGCTCGACCGTGGCGCTCTGATCTTGCTCGAGGACCGTGACCTTGCTGTGTGTCATCGCGGTGGTGTAGTAGTCGGGCTTGACGTGGCGCACGAACGCCTTGTGATTGTCGAAGTCGAGCCGCTCGACTTGATACTGGCCGCCCTCGTGCTGATAGATCGCCTGCTCATGCAGCATCGTATGGGTGCTGCGCCAGTCCATCTCGGCGATGGTGCGGTCCCCGTCGAGGTCGACGATGACGAAGTTATCCCAGCTCGCGCTTCGCAACGAAACGCCATTGGCTGGGTAACTATCCGACGCCCAGTGGTAAACGGCCCCGGCCGCCGTGGAGGTGGCGTGCACGACGCCGTTGTCGGCCAAGTAGTCGAGCGCTTCGCCGAGCGCTTCGTCCGGGACATCGCCAAACACGTCGTCAGGCGCGAATGGCAGCTCGAAGGCGGCGCACTTGAGATGCTGAATCAAAATCTCGATGTTGTCGGGGTCGATGCGCGCGTGTTCGATCGGCGC
>CBDURI010000372.1:0-2956 GCA_965369435.1 uncultured bacterium | reverse complement strand
TTTGAGGATGACGCCGAAGCGCAGGAGCAGCTTGTTCTCCTCGACGGGGATGTGGGCGTTGATCAACACCATGTCGTACGCCCACTGCAGGCGCGTGAACTGAATCGCGGGGCCGTGGTACGTCGCGACGGACACGACGGGGATGGGCTCGCCTTTGAGGTTGTGGCCGCGGCCAACCGAGCGCTGTGTCGCGCGCGGACCGTCGATGATCACCTTGAAGTCATCGATGAGCGTGTTGTGAACCGGCAGGAAGTGCGCGAGGTCCGCGATGTTCTCGATCACTTCGCGAGGCTGGGTGGCGATCTCGATGTGGGCCTGCTCGAGCGCAGTCCAGGCGGGGCTGTCCATCTCCTCGATGGCAGGAACTTCGTAGTCCGGTTCGGAGCCCTCGGGACCGAAGTAGGCTAGGATCATTCCGCTGTGTTCCTGGACTCGATAGGCATTGACAGCAGCACGGGGAGGTATGCGAGATGCGTATGGCACCTCGGTGCATCGCCCAGAGGCGCCGAAGCGCCAGGCATGGAAGGGGCAGACGATATCGTTGCCCTCGACGCGCCCGCCGTAGCCGAGGTGGGCGCCCAGGTGGGGGCAGTGCGCATCGAGCAATGTCGCCGTGCCGTCCTCACCACGAAAGAGGACGTAATTCTTACCGAAGTAGCGGAGCGGCTTTACTCCGCTGGGCTCGAGGTCGGTACTCCAGCTGACGAGGTACCAACCCTTGGCGTACTCCGTCGGGGCCGCAGCCTCACGCGCGAGCGATTCTTGCATGCCGGAATGATAGGCTTGCTTCGGCCCTCGGACTCATTGTGATTGACTATCTAACTATTCGCCCTGTTTATAGTTGAAATGCCCGTTCGCGACGCATTGAGCCGCCTGATCATCGACTTCGACGAGGCCAACGACACCGCGGGCGAGGTGCGTGCCCATGGCACCATGCGTTTTGGCGCCGCGCTAGAGGGCCCCCCGGGACGTCTGCACGGCGGCCATCATGCGTTCGTGCGCACGTTTCCCATCGTGGAACGGGTGACCGCTCACGAGCACGCGCGGACATTTCCTTGCTCGGTCGACGTCTCGATGCAGCAAGGGCTCCGGCTCGAAGAGGTCATCCCTTTTGAGGCGAACTATCACTCGGACGGCGAATCCTGGCAGCTGAGCACGCGGTTCAAGGGCTCGGACCGTCTCGTCGCGCACGCCCATTCCATCCCGGACTCGCCACTCATGGACGCCGCCGAGCTCGATCGTTGGCGTGCCCTCTACGCCGAGAAGAGCCCCGATGACGACAACTTCGACATGTTTGGCTTCACCATTCACTTGTCGAAGAACGTGGTTTGGCTCGAGTCACGCGATCCACTTCGTACACTTCCCAAAAGCCAGCATGCGGACCTCGTCGAACCCGACGGAACGCTCGGCCCATCATTCGTGAGCACTCAGCTCGATACGGTGGGCGCGACCGCGCGCGGCGCTCTCATGCGCCATCCGCACTTCACCACCCGTATCGAGATTCAGTTTGCGACCGGCCACATCCCAGCCGAGACGCACCTGCTTTGCCTCGCGGACCGAACGAGGGTGGAGGAAGATCCGACATCGGAGGCGACGCCGGTGGAGATCAAAGGTGAGGTCTACGGTACTGCGCGCGTCCCGGTCGCGCTCGTGGACGCAGCTTTTGAGCAGGTCTTCGCTACCGGAAAGGTCACCGTACACCCGGTCGACCCGGAGAAGTTCGAGGCGCTCCAGAAAATGCGCCAGCTCCGAAAAGATCGTTAGGGCGTTGCTACACCGCGGTCCAGCCCCCGTCGACCGCGATGGTTTGACCGGTCACGTAGCTCGAGGCATCAGACGCGAGAAAAATCACCGCACCTGCAAGCTCTTCGACTTCGCCAGGTCGGCCGGCTGGCGTCTTCCGCCGGAGCCAGGACATGGAGCGCTCGTCGGAGAACATCTCCTCCGTGATTTCGGATTTGAAAAATCCAGGTGCGATCCCGTTGACACGCACGCCTCGACGCGCCCACTGGGCCGCAAGCTCACGGGTCATGTTCACGACCGCGCCCTTCGAGGCCACGTAGCCGGCCTGGGGAATCGAGCCCGAGCCGACGAAACCAAAGATCGACGCAACATTGATGATGGAGCCCGCGCCTGCGTCGAGCATGACTCGGCCAAAGCGCTGAGCGCAGTAAAACGAACCGTTGAGGTTGACGTTGAGGACTCGAAGAAAGGCCTCTTCGGTTTCGTCTTCTGCGGGAACGACTTCCGTGGTGCCCGCGTTGTTGACGAGAATGTCGACTCTTCCGAAGCGTTCGAGGCACGCATCCTTGAGCGCTTCCACCTGGCTCGAGTCGGTCACGTCGCATGCCACTGGAAGGGCCTCGACTCCCGCTTCGCCCAGCTCCGCGGCCAACGTCTCGAGGCGATCCGCGCGACGCGCCGCCAACACCAGGTGCGCGCCCGCGCTTGCCAGCGCTCGTGCAAATCCCACTCCCAGTCCCGAGGACGCACCGGTTACCACCGCGACACGCCCCGTCAGCCCAAAGAGCTCCTCAACACCGTTCATCTTCCGGACACTAGCAAAATACCAGTCATCACATCATCCAATTCAGTCAATCCGTTCGTAGACAAAACAGCCCTCGTGCCCGATGCCTAGACGTCCACACCCCGTTGGCACTCCAGGCAAAACGGCGCCTCGGGTCTGGCGGACAAGCGACGGTAGCCGATCGGTTCTTCGCACTTGCGGCACAGGCCGTACTCGTCACGGTCGAAGGCCGACAGGGCGACCTTGCACTGGATCAGACGAAGCTGGGCCTTTTGCCGCGTGGCCTTGGCCATGGCTTGCTGCTGCATCGCGTCCATGCGCGATAACCGCCCAACCGAGCTCTGATCAAGCACCACCGGAGCCGCCGACTCCGCGCTGGCACCCAGGCTGTTCTCGATCTCGGCAACCAGCTCGACGAGCCGCCCCCGC
>CBDURI010000371.1:0-2963 GCA_965369435.1 uncultured bacterium | reverse complement strand
GCTTTGACGACCGATTCGTCGAGATGCACGTCCTGTTGCGGGAAGGGAATCCCGAACACACCGAGGCAGCCAAGGACAGCGCCGATGAGAATCAAGTACCGAGTCAGCTTGGCAAAGAACCGGGTCAGGGTTGCGTCGAAGTTCCGTTTCTCGAGCCCGGCGCGCACCCCTCGTTCCGTCCAGCCCGCGATCACCCATGCGAAAAAGAGCGCCAGAAGAACGCCCAAGACCTTGGGGCCGTGCTCCACGATCGGTTCGATGTACGTGCTTGCCTCGATGCCCATGATGCCTCCGCTGCGTGAACGGGTGTTAGCGAAGCAGTTGATCGAGAATGATCAGGTTTTCGGCTTCGACGTCTTCGACGTTGCCATCCGAGAGGATCATCGCCTTGGCCGCGTCCAGGAACAGTTGCCTGTGCTCTACTGGGATGTCGGCAGGGTCGAGGTCATCGGCGCGGGGCGGAACCTCCAGCCACTTTGCTACCTGTTCCTGCTCTTCGTCGTCGAGCCCCAAGCGAACCACCATCTTGACGACAAACTCGCGCTCCGCGTCGGCGATTTCGAGGTCCGCCCAGGCAAAGGAGCACACGAACCTCATCAGTTGAAGCCGGTCTTCCTTGTTGAGAGCGTCCAGCATGCGCGGGACTCTACTCCGACCCGTGGCGCAACACTAGTCAGAAGAGGCTCGTGAGAAGCCGCAAGCAGCCGAACTTCGGAAGAGAGCTACCACGGCGGGTTTTTTGGGCTATGGTCCGGCTCCGATGGCCACCAAAGTGACCATGCCGCAACTCGGCGAAAGCGTCGTAGAGGGCACGATTGGCAAATGGCTCGTCTCGGTGGGGCAGCTCGTCGCGAAGGACGAACCCATCGTCGAGATTCTCACCGACAAGGCCGACAGTGAGCTGCCGGCTCCGGTGGCAGGTGTCGTCACGCAGTTGTTCGCGGCCGAAGATGACATCATCGCCGTCGGTGACCCGATCTGCGAGATCGACGAGACCGCGCAGGTCGGCGCAACTCCCGCCACGGCTTCCGATGATGCGCCGGCCACGACGGATGCAGGCTCTCCCTCGCCCACGTCGCCCTCGGTTCGCAAGCTCGCGCGCGAGAAAGATGTCGATCTTGCCGACGTGCAAGGGTCGGGCGAAAGCGGCCGCATCGTTCACGACGATGTGATGGCGGCGATCTCTTCCACACCGGGGCGGACGGCCACGCCCCCACCGCCTCCACCAGTGCTCTCCCGAGCTCCGGCCCCTGAGGCCGCTCCCCGCCCCGCACAGCCGCCCCCACGCGTGACCGGTCCCGCCGGAGCTTTCCGTCTGCCGCCGTATGTACCGAAGGACGGCGACGAGATCGTTCCCTTCACGCGTCGCCGCCGAATCATCGCCGACCACATGGTGTACTCCAAGCAGACCGCGCCGGACGTGGTCACGTTCGCCGAGTGCGACCTCCACAGGACAGCGATGCTGCGCAATCAGCACAAGGGTCACTTCAAGAAAGAGGGCGTCAATCTCACGTACTTGGGTTTCGCCATCGCCGCGACGGCCCGCGCACTTCGTGAGTTCCCGGAAATCAACTCCCGCGTGCTCGACGACGCGTTCGTCAAGCTCGCCGAGGTGAACGTCGGCATCGCCGTCGACACAGACGAAGGCTTGGTCGTCCCCGTCATTCGCAACACCGATGACCTAACGATTCGCGGCATTGCCCGCGCGGTCGCAGACGTCGCCGAGCGAGCGCGATCGGGCGATCTCACGCCCAACGACCTCTCCGGCAAGACCTTCACCATCTCGAACCCCGGCCGCCGTGGCAATCTGGTCGGCGGCGCGATCATTTCGCAACCCAACGTGGCCATCCTTCGTTTGGGCACCATCAAGAAGCGCGTCGTCGTCATCGAGCACGAGGGCGAGGACGTGATGGCCATTCACCCGGTCATGCACATGGCCCTCACCTATGATCACCGGGTCGTCGATGGCGTTCACGCCAACGGCTTCCTTTACCGCATCGCCGAGATTCTCGAGTACGGCGACTTCGAGCTTTGACGGCACCATGAACCTTCGTCCCGCCGCCCTCCTGTTGGCAGTCGCGCTCTTTTCGCTCGGCGCCTGCAAGAAAACCCCCGTTGCTCCGGCGCAGCCCAACGTCGTTGTCATCACGGTCGACACGCTTCGCGCCGATCACCTCGGCTGCTACGGATTCGAGCAAGCGCGCACCCCGCGTATCGATGCGCTGGCGGCCGAGGGTGTCCGTGCCGACCGCGCGATGGCAGCCGTGCCCATCACCCTGCCTTCGCATTCCACGCTGTTCACCGGTCTCTATCCGCCTGCCCACGGAGTGCGGGACAACGGCATATACAAGTTGCCCGACGAGGTGCAGACGCTCGCCGAGCAGCTGAAGGCCGCAGGCTACCGAACGCAGGCGTTCGTTTCCGCATGGGTGTTGCATCACCGCTTCAATCTCGACCAGGGCTTCGATGGGTACGACGACGTACTGGCCGACGATGGCGACCCTGGGATGTTTCGGGTCCCCGAGCGTTCGGGGAAGGACACCATGGATCGCGTGCTGGAGTGGCTCGACGCCGCGACGGCGTCCTCCTCCAACGAGTCACCGTTTTTCCTGTGGGTCCATCTTTTCGACCCGCATCAGCCTTACACTCCCCCCCCGGAGGACGCCAAGGCATCTCCGACTCTTTACGACGCGGAAATCGCGAGTGTCGATCGACAGATCGGGCGTTTCATCGACAAGCTCAACGAGAAAAAGGTGCTCGACGACACGATTCTCGTCTTCACCTCCGACCACGGCGAGAGCCTTGGCGAGCATGGTGAAGCGACTCACGCGCTCTTCATCTACGAGTCGACCATTCGCGTGCCGCTGATCGTCCGTTACCCGCACAAGCTGCCCGCCGGCAAGGTGTACGGCGGTGCCGTTGGAGGCGTGGATGTGATGCCTACGATTCTCGGTCTTGCGAAC
>CBDURI010000370.1:0-2968 GCA_965369435.1 uncultured bacterium | reverse complement strand
GTCAGTGCCTAGCCCTGTGGCAGCACCACCGTGAACGTCGTCTGCCCCGATCGTGACTCCACGTCGATTCGGCCCCCGTGCTCGGTTACGATCCGCTGTGTGATCGCTAGGCCGAGGCCGGTGCCGCCTTCCTTGCGGGTGTAGTACGGCTCGAAGATGGCTTGTGCCTGATCGGCGGGGATGCCGGCTCCGTTGTCTTCTACCCGGATGTACACGGTGCCGGCCTTCTGTTGCAGGGTCAACGCAACGGCTCCCCCGCCGCCCGGATGTGCCTCTCGCGCGGCGTCGCGGGCGTTCTGCAACAGATTGTGCAGCACTTGCGTGATCTGATCGGCGTCGACGAAGGCCTCGATCGATGTCGAGGGAAGGTTGGCTTCGACCGGGACCTCGCCCTCCGCGTGCAACGACGCGGCTTGTGCGACGACCTCCCGAAGATCCGTTTTCTCGCGCTTCGGCGCCGGAAGTCGCGCAAATCGACTGAACTCGTCGACGATGCTTCGTAGGCGCTCGACCTCTTGGAGGATCGTCTTTGTCGATTCCTCGAACATCGCGTCGAAGTCTTCGTGGGAGCGTTCGCGCGCCTTGCGCAATGTCTCAATCGAGAGCCGAATCGGAGACAGTGGGTTCTTGAGCTCGTGGGCGAGGCTCTTTGCGATCTCCTGCCAGGCGGCGATTCGTTCGGTTTGCCGCAGCTGTTCCCGCGCATCCCGGAGGTCGTGGGTCATTCGATTGAATGCGGTGGCGGTAGCGGGGAACGCACCCCCGGGAGCATCGCGCAACGTCGTGTCGAAATCCCCACGGCCGACCCGCGTGGCGGCTGCGGTCAGCTCGTCGACCGAAGACTGAAGCCAGCGATTCAGGTAGCCACCGAAGATCAGTGCGAGCCCTATCGCGAGCACCACGACGCAGCCGATCCACAGCAGAAGCGGCGGGCCTCGCCGGTCGAGCCGCGGCCGCCACACCATCACGGCTTGCGCGACGCCTTCCGCGTCGGCCAGCTCCGCCACCACCTCATCTCGTTTGCCGGCCTCACCGGTGATCACGAGCTGCCGGGGGTCGAGGCTGCGGAGGTCGGAGAAGCGATGGCCCCCAATCACCGTCACCCGCGCTCGCCCGCGTGCGATGGAACACGACCTCACCAAGTACCTCTGGTGCTCCTGGTCGCCCAGCACCACCGTAAAGGCGCGGTCCCCGGCGCTCCTCGCTTGGCGTGTCAGATCGGCGCCATCCGCGAGCAGGCGATCACGATGTCCCGTCGCGATGACCTCGCCACTCAGCGAGTCCAGCACCCACAGCGTCTGCAGTCCCGCCGCTTTCATCGACCCACGAAACAGGCGGTCATAGTCGAGCGCCGGCGGGCTCTCCGCCCCACGTTCCCGAAGCAGTGTGTCTATGGCCAGATCGTCGCGGCAAAGGCGGCTCACCGCCGCCTCCCGCTGTGCATCGAGCTCAGCGAGTTGGGTGCGGGCCATCTCTGCTTCGGCGGTCCCCGTGTCCGTACCCCATTGCGATACGGCCAGCCAGACGACCCCTGTCAGTGCGACGGGAACCGTCGCGACCACTGCGAAGAGGACGACGACGCGAGTCGACAACCGGTTCATGGTGCGGCTACGCCGCCAAGGGCCCGTTCTTCGCGTGGGACTTGCGCGGTGTCGTTCAACGCGCTTTCGCCCTCGTCGTCGTACTGCTCCATCAGGAACAGGTTCGGGTCGGCGACATCGGGCGGATTCGCGACTTCGACCGGGGCGGTGCCTGTCAGGAAGACCTCTTCGAAAGCGTCCTCCTGGCCTTCGTAGGCCAGCAGGCCCGACGCGGGATCCACGAGTGCCCGAGTCACTCCGCTTGGCATCGCGAAGTCGGTTTCCTTCGGCGTCTTGTCCGCCGCATCCATGACATCGATCCAGATCGGAAGCGCCGTTCTCGTTCCGGTCTCGCGCCTGCCGAGCGAGCGGGAGTCGTCGAAGCCGGCCCACACCCCAACCACGACCGACGGCGAGTAACCGACGAACCATGCGTCCCGCGCCTCGTTGCTCGTGCCGGTCTTCCCGACCACCGCACGCTCGAGACGCTGAGCCGGCGCACCGGTGCCTTCGGTGACGACGCTACGCAACATGCTCGTCATGACGTACGCCTCGCTTGGGGTCATGACGTCACGAGCCGGCTCATCAGTCGGGAGTTGCAGGCGCGTTCCATCGGGAGCGACGATCTTGGTCACGATCCGTGTGGGCGCCCACCGCCCGCCCGCGGCGAACGTGGCATAGGCGTTGGTGAGCTCGATCGGTCTCACCCCGCTTGCCCCGAGCGCGAGCGCCATGTCTTCTTCGAGCTTGGTCGTGATGCCGTCCTGTCGCGCAAACTCCGCAACATCATGCACCCCGACGTCTTCGATCACCCGAATCGCAACCATGTTGATCGAGCGCGCGAGCGCTTGGCGGAGCCGAACAGCGCCTTGATAGTTCCACTGCTCGTAGTTGCGCGGTTTCCATTCGTCGTACACCGCAGGCGCGTCTACGACCAGCGATGCCGCCGTGAAGCGTCGGGACTGAATCGCCCGCGCATAGACGATCGGCTTGAATGCGCTGCCGGGCTGGCGAATTGCCTGGGTCGCTCGGTTGAACCCGCTCTGCGCGGCGAAGCTCCCGACCAGAGCCAGGACGTGTCGCGAGCGGGGCTCGATGACGACGACCGCGCCTTCGGGGCCTCGCTCCATTCGTGCGGTGGCGGGGTCATCCTCTGCGCCCAGTTGCGTGATCGAGATCGGTAGGAGGTCGCCCTTTTTGGTGAAAGCCGAGGCGCTTTGCCCGTCCGGGTTGTGCCGGGCAGCGTCGCGCATCCGAAGGACGGCGGCATGACCCGCGACATCGAGTCGGACGCTTTCGTTCTCATCGCTAGTGCTGCTTACACGTGAGAAGTACTTTCGGCCCATTCGAAGTGAGGCGACTGGCTTGGTGGCTCTGGGTCCGCCTCT
>CBDURI010000369.1:0-2968 GCA_965369435.1 uncultured bacterium | reverse complement strand
GACCGGATCAGCCGACGGCAGCCGGCGTGGGCACCACCGGCATGAGCTGCATCAACGCCTTTTCGAGCCGGAAGACCGCGCTGTCCGACATCGGTCGCCGCTTGGCCCGGGCGCGTCCGGAATCGAGGCCGTCCAGGTAGGCGCGCATCTTCCGCCGCGCTTCGTGGATGCGCCACGCGATCGTTCCTTCCGTCGTCTCGAGAACGACCGCGGCTTCCTTGTAGCTGAGGCCCTGGAGCGTCGTTAGCACGACGGTTGTCTGAAGAAGGGACGAAAGCTGGTCAAACGCCTCGAGCAGAGCTCGATAGCGATCCCGAAGCTGCGCCGCGCGTTCTGGATCGCCGTCCGAATCGACCGCGACCGCGGCAAGCAGTCGAGGGTCATCGAGGGGCACCGTGCGCCTACGTTTGCGATCGCGCTTGGCGTTGAGAGCCCGATGCAGTGTGATCCGATAGATCCAAGTGAAGAATTCGCTCCGCCCCTCGAACTCCGGAAGCTTGTGATAGGCCTTGAGAAAGGCGTCCTGCGTAATGTCGTCGGCGTCGCTTGCCTGGCCGGTCAGGGTCAGCGCCAGGGAGTACACGCGCGCCCTGTATTTGCGGACGAGCTCGTCGAACGCCGCCGCGTCACCGGCCTTGGCTCGGGCGACGAGCTCGGCGGCTTCCGCCCCTCGTCGCTGCGCTTCAGATACCTGTGGTTTTCCGCTCAATAGGCCCCCATCCGTTCAGGACCCCTAAAGGCTACCCATTTTCCTGGTCCAAGCCCAAGTCCGTGGGTTGAAAGGCCTAAACCAAGCTGTTACATCCAACCCGCCTGGACTCGGAAGCCCTTGGAATGGTGGGGAATTCTCGTCCATCTGACACCCATGATCACCGACTGGTTCTACGGCCTCTTCTCGAACGACCTCGCCATCGACTTGGGGACGGCGACGACCCTCATCTACGTCAAGGGCCGAGGTATCGTGTCCTGCGAGCCGTCCGTGGTTGCCGTCCAAGATGACCCGCGCGGCGGTAAGCGCGTCTTGGCGGTCGGCAAGGAAGCCAAAGAGATGCTCGGCCGGACGCCCAGCTCGATCCGCGCGGTGCGCCCGTTGCGTGATGGCGTGATCGCGGACTTCGACATCACCGAGGCGATGCTCCGCTACTTCATTGCGCGCGCGCATCACGATCGCCGGACGCTGGTCAAGCCCCGCATCATCATTTGCGTGCCGTTCGGCATCACCGAAGTCGAGAAGCGCGCTGTCAAAGAGAGCGCGGAAGGTGCCGGCGCGCGCGAGGTGTACCTCATCGAAGAGCCCATGGCGGCGGCCATCGGAGCGGGCCTTCCGATCACCGAGCCGAGCGGTAACATGGTGGTCGACATCGGCGGCGGCACGACGGAGGTCGCAGTCATCTCGCTTGCCGGAATCGTGTACTCGCAATCGGTTCGCGTCGGCGGCGACAAGATGGACGAGGCGATCATCGCGTACCTGAAACGCAAGTACAATCTCCTGATCGGCGAACAGTCGGCCGAACGCGTCAAGTGCACCATTGGCAACGCGCACACCGACGGCGAAGCGGCGACCATGGAAGTGAAGGGCCGCGACATGGTGGCCGGCGTACCGAAGACAGTCGTCGTCAATGCGGACGAGATTCGTGATGCGCTCACCGAGCCGATCAACTCAATCACCGAAGCGGTGATGATGGCACTCGAGCGCACCCCGCCTGAGCTGTCCGCTGACATCGTCGACAAAGGCATCGTGCTCACTGGAGGCGGCGCCCTCCTGAAGAACCTCGACGTGCTTTTACGCGAGGAAACAGGGCTCCCCGTGATGGTTGCGGATGATCCAGTGTCGGCCGTCGTGCTCGGCTCCGGCAAGGCGCTGGACCACTTGGATCTGCTCCGCGAGGTGACGATCGCGTAGTGCGAGGAGCAAGAACGCGGCAATGAACTACTTCCAGACGATTCGAGATGCTGTCATCTTGCTTGCCCTGGTGATCGTCCCCGCCGTCTTCTTGCGCGCCAATCTTCGAGATCCTTCCGATCTTTCCTGGCTCGACCGCGCCCTTCTTCAAGTCAGCGGCCCCGTCCAGTACGTCGCCGAGTGGGCGGCCGATGGCGTGACGAGCGTCGTCGAGAACTACGTGTACTTGGTGGACGTCAAGAGTGACAACGACGAGCTGCGCGGCGAGAACGATCGCCTTCGACGTGAGATGCGCGTCTTGCGTGGCGATGCGCAGCGGCTGCACGAGCTCGAGTCGTTGCTGGGCTTGCGTGAGCGGTTGGCGACCAAAACGATGACGGCCCGTGTGATCGCGAAAGACATCTCGCCTTCGTTTCGCGTCGTTCGACTCGCGGTCGATCAGGGTGAGCATGCGGGGTTACACGCTGGCATGCCCGTCGTTGCGAACGAAGGGCTCGTCGGGCAGATTCGACGCGTCTCTGGGCGCTTCGCTGATGTGCTGTTGACGATCGACCCCGAGAGCCGCGTGGATGTCGTGGTTGGCGAGAGTCGTGCCCGAGGACGGATCGAAGGATTGGGCGAGCGTGGCCGTTATCGCTGCCGCATCCAATTTGACAGGGCAGATGACCAGGTGGCGGTGGGCGATGAGGTCTACACTTCCGGCCTCGGGAAGAAGTTCCCCGCGTCGATTCTGATCGGGTACGTCAGCCATGTCGGTGGCCAGGAGTTCGGCCTCCATCAGGAGGGCGAGGTGACTCCATCGGTGGATTTCACGAGGCTCGACGAGGTCCTGATCCTCACCTCGGGGCCCAAAGACTCGGACGCGCAGTAGGGTAGGGGCATGCACGGCGCGCGAGGCAGCATCATCATCGTCTTGGTCGCCTTTGCGCTGCTGCTGGTCCAGTCGGTGTTCACTCGGGTGCTTGCTCCCTATCCGTTCTCTCCCTACCTCGGTCTCCCGCTCGTGTTCGCGCTAGGGACGGCTCCGGGGGTGAGGGTGTTGCGGGGCGCCACGACCGCATTTGC
>CBDURI010000368.1:0-2971 GCA_965369435.1 uncultured bacterium | reverse complement strand
TGAGCAGTGTGCTCGTCGAGCTCCGTCGTTCGACCGATCGAAGAGAGCGCGAGCCCGTCGAAGCGATCGTCGGTCGGCACGACGTAGCCCATCGAGATCTTGCCGAGGCCCGCAGGTGTCTTCACGAGTCGGGGGTCGTTGATCGGCTCGAAGAACGCATTGCCGAGCTACGAGATGAGGCTCTGTCCGCGCTTGGCGGCGCTCGATTCAACCCGCAAGGGCGCGGCATGCTCATCGAACTCGCCGACAAGCTCACTGTTCGTAGCGCCTGACATGTTGAGCACTGCGAAGGGTTTCGGTGGGGGGAAGGTCATCCTGGTCGGTGAGCACGCTGTGGTCCATGGCGTGCCAGCGATCGCCGATGCGCTCGGAGCTGAGTCCTTCATCGAGGAGGTGAGCCGTGCCGCTTGATTTCGCGCCCGCGCACGCCACCGCTCACGCGAACATTGCCCTCGCCAAGTACTGGGGCAAATCGGACCTCGTTCACAATCTGCCAGCCGTCCCGAGCATCTCACTCACGCTCGAAGAGCTCACTACTGAGACCGAGGTTTGCTTCGAGCCTGGACGCCAGCACGACGACTTCGTGCTCGACGGACGGCCGGCGACGGAGAAGGAACTGCAACGGGCCGTCGCACTGCTCGATCGGGTGCGTCGTGCCGCCCGTATTGACCATCGAGCGCGCGTGACGAGCCACAACCGATTTCCAACGGCCGCTGGGCTCGCCTCGAGTGCCTCCGGGTTCGCGGCCCTTGCCTCCGCCGCGACGAGGGCCGCCGGACAGGACGTGGACCAGGCTTCGCTCAGTGCTCTTGCGCGTCGGTCGAGCGCCTCCGCTGCCCGCTCGATCTACGGTGGCTTCGTCGAGCTCTGTGCCGGTGTCCCGGGCGAAGACGACCTCGCGGCACATCAAATCGCGCCGCCCACGCATTGGGACGTTCGGTTGGTCGTTGCCTTCACCGCCGCCGGACCGAAATCGGTGAGCTCGACCGAGGCGATGGAGCGATCGAGGAGCACGTCGCCGTTCTACGACGCGTGGATCGAGGCCGCACCGGGCTGGTCCGAGACGGTCAAGCGCGCGATTCACGACCGCGACTTGGAAGCGCTCGGGGTAGCGATGGAGCAAAGCACACTCGCGTTTCACTGCTGCGCCATCACCTCGCAGCCGAGCACGCTTTACTGGGGTCCGGCCACGATCTCGGCACTTCATACAGTCACGGCTCTCCGCGCGGACGGCGTGCCCGTCTGGAGCACGATGGATGCGGGCCCTCACGTCAAAGCGCTCTGCGAAGCCGAGCACGCCCCTCGTGTCCGCGACGCGTTGACGCATACGCCCGGCGTCCTTCGGGTCCTCGTCGCGACGCCTGGATCCGGGGTCGAGGTGTCGCCATGATCGCAGGCACCGTGTCCGCCCCCGGCAAGGCGTTCCTCTGCGGTGAGTACGCTGTCCTATCGGGCGCACCCGCGATCGTCGCCGCCGTGAACCGACGAGTGGTCGCGCGATGGACTGGGCTGCCAGGCGAATCGGAGCCGCTTCCACGCGAAGCCCTGGCGACGATTGCAGCCGCCCAGGACGACTTCGGCGAGCTCCCATTTCATCTCAGCTTCGATACGCGGCGGCTCTACCAGGGACCGAACAAGCTCGGCTTGGGCTCGTCCGCCGCTGTGGCAGCAGCGAGCGCAGCCGCCGTCGCCGTACTGCGCGGTCTCGACCTCGAGGCGTGCGAGGTGCGCGACCGAGTTTTCAAGGCCGCGTTGCGTGGTCACTCGGCGGTAGCGTCGCAGGGAAGCGGGGGTGACGTGGCGGCCGCGACGTACGGTGGCTACCTGTCGATCCGAAGGCACAGCGGGGAACTGTTGGTCGAACCGATCAAACCCCCGAGTTCGTTCGTCTACACACTGATTTGGACCGGCGATTCTGCCCGAACCAGCGAGCTGCTCGCGCCGGTGAATCGATTGAAAACGCTGGCACCCGGGATCCACGACCGATGCATGGCCGCGCTGAGCCAGTGCGCAACCGAGTTTTCGCGCGCGTTCTGCTCTGACGACGGCCACACGATCATCGGAACGGCACGCGAATACAACGCATGCATGAGCGCGCTCGGCGTAGCTGCGCAGGCGCCCATTGTGACCGCCAAGCTCCGTCGCGTCGCACAGTGGGCAGAGTGGCACGGCGGTGCCGCCAAACCATGTGGCGCCGGAGGGGGAGATCTTGCTGTCGCCTTCTTCCTGGATCGCAGCGCGGCGGACGATTTCACAGCCGTTTGCGAGAACGACGGGCTTGCCCACCTAAAGGTAGACTGGGGGGCGGAGGGCGTCGTCACTCACGCGGCGGCAAGCCGTGTACCAGCGTGAGGAACTGCATGTCGGTGCCCGCGCGGCGGTGCTCGGACAAGGCCTGATAGTCCGGGTCTGCCCACCAGGCGCGCGCCTTTTCCTCGGACGGGAACTTGAACATCACGATGCGCCCCGGAGGCGGTGACGAGCCCTCGAGCGTGTCGCTATTGTCATCGTAAGTGAAGAACTCGCCGCCGTGACGCTTCAGAATCGGGAAGAACCCTTTCTCGTACTTTCTGTAGGTGTCGGCGTCGTGAATGCGAAAGTTGGCGATCATGAAGCAGGGTGCATCGGACATGGATCATCTCCTCCTCGGAGGAGCCTATCACCCAGGTCTGAAGGCGCCGCTTTCAGACGATTTTTACGCGGAGTTTGTATTCACCCTCAGCTTCATGTAGTCATCTGAACTGTACCTCCGAGCGAAGGAATGACCCTATGCGAATCGCGTTGACCATGATGTCGGTTGCCCTCTTTTCGTCCGTGGCGAGTGCGGCGGATGTCTGCCCTGAGTTCGCCAATATGGTCAGCGTCATCAGTGCAGACGGTGCCGCGGGCAAGGAGCTCGGGATGGAGAAAGCGGTCGCCAAGCAGAAGAAGAAGGGGATTTACAGGGGCCATGACAACAGCATTCGTCTGG
>CBDURI010000367.1:0-2976 GCA_965369435.1 uncultured bacterium | reverse complement strand
TCGTGGACAAACACACCGTGAACCTCCTGCTCCGGATCCCGACGCCCATCAGGCTAGAACGCCAAGTCGAGCAACACGTGCTCAGAGCCGTGCTGGGCGTCCCCAAAGGGCGGGATACACTCCCGCCGCCCACGTAGTCCGATAACTGCGATCGTCCCATCGGAAACGCTAGACTGCGGCCCTCCATGGAGGATGCAGGGCAAGCGAAAAAGCTGGACGGCCTCGTTGCCATCGCGCTCGGCGGCGCGTTCTTCGGCCTGTATCTGCTCACCTTGTGCCGCGCGGTTTTTTGGTACGACAGTGCCGAGTACGTAACCGCCGCGGTGACATTGGGAATTCCGCACCCGCCTGGCTATCCGCTCTACACGACCGTCGGACATGTCTTCACCTGGCTGCCGATCGAGCCGGCCGTGGCGCTCAATGCCATGAGCTCGACGTTCGCAGCCGTCGCGGTCGCACTGACCTACCTCGTTTGCCGCAGGCTCGGCATGGACCGCATCCCGTCCGGAGTCGGCGCTGCGACCTTGGGTAGCGGCAAGTTGTTTTGGGCCAACGCCGTAGTTGCCGAGGTCTATTGTCCGGCTCTGGCCGTGGTTGCGCTGACCATCTACCTATTGCTTCGTTCTCGCCAAGAGGCGCGGTTTAGCCTCACTTTGCTCGCGGCGTTCGTTGCAGGGTTAGGACTCGGTGTTCATCTCTCGATCGCCACTCTCGGTGTCGGCCTTGCGTTGCTGGTGTGGTCCTACGGGACTTCAATCGAGCGCCCCAGCGACTTGCGGGGGCTGTTCACCGGCGCAGGATCCTGGGATCGGGCTCGACGATCTCTCGCTGCAGGCGGGATGGCGTTCTTGGGCAGTCTCGTTTTTCTCTACCTGCCCCTCCGTGCCGCGCACAATCCTCCTCTCAACTTCGGCAACCCGTCCAACTTCGAGCGGTTCAAGTGGGTCGTCACTGGCGGAACATACAAAGGCTGGTTCCGAGAGGACCTCGACTCGTTCGCGCGTGCTCTCGCCATCGCGGAGGCTTTCACCGAGCAGCTTCTCTTCGCTGGGGTCGCCTTGGCCATCGTCGGGTTGCTCTGGCTCTGGCAGCGGCGCCCCCTCGAGTGTGTCGCCTTCTTGCTGATGGCCGCGGGCAACATCGGATTCTTCTTCCGATATCAGGTACACGACATCGCGGTCTTCTTTCTTCCCACTACGCTCCTGCTTTGCTGCTTCGTCGGCGCCGGGGCGCAGAGCCTCATCGATGCGATCTCACGGCTCGCCACTGCGGCCAGGGCGACGCTCATGGGGAACTTCGTGAGAGGAGCGCTGCTCGTGTTTGCGGGAGCGTTGGTGCTCGGCAATTATCGCGATGTCGACATGAGCGACTTCACAGAGACCGAGAAGTTTCTCGCGGCGATGGCGAGCGAGCTCCCGGACGATGCCATTATCCTGAACTACACGACCCCGCCCGAGTGGAAGCTCGACGCAGTTTTCGGCATGTATGCTCAGAAGGTTCTGGGACAGCGCCCGGACGTAGACGTCGTCATTCCCATCAACCCTGGGCTGGTGCACGCAGCCCTGCAGTCGGGTCGGCCGGTGTACGCTTATTTCCCGGTGGCACGGCTGGTCCGCGATTTCGAGGTTACCCCGCAGGGGCCCATCTTCCGCGTGCTCGGTCCACGCAAATAGCGGTGCGGCCCTTCGCCTTCTGCAATCGGGCGCGAGGCTCCCTGCGTGAGGCTGCCTGTTTGCTGACCTGGGCCTGATTTGCCAAGGTGCCGGCCTTCTAGAATGGCCTATGGGGTGAGGATGTGATGGTGAGAACTCGACCGGTAGACGGCTCGACCTGCTTGGTGACCGGAAGTGCTGGGTTCGTCGGAAGCAATTTGGTGCGCGCGCTGCTGGCCCGTGGCTGCATCGTGCATGGGTTCGACACCGCGCTGGCGCCATTCGAAGACCCGAACCTGCGTTGGTTTCAGGGTGATATTCGCAACGAGCACGATCTACGCGAGGCGCTCCAAGGTGTGGATACCGTCTTCCACACCGCTGCGCTGATCGCAACGGTGACACACGCACCGCACGCGTTCGCGGGCTTGGTGCGAAGCGTCAACGTCGAGGGAACGAGATCGGTGGTCCGGCTTGCGCAAGAGTCAGGCGTCGAGCGACTCGTTCACACGAGCTCGATCATCACGGCGTTCGGTCAGCAGATAGCGGGAGCCGATGAAACAGGGCCGTACAGCACGGCCACTGATCTATACACGTCGACGAAGGTCGCAGCCGAGCGGCTCGTGCTCGCTGCGAACGGCGAATCGGGGCTCTTGACCTGCGCAGTTCGTCCGGGGGGCATCTACGGTCCGGGCGAGCGCAACACGTTCATTGGCCCCATGGTGAAGGCGATCAAGGACGGCTTTCCGGTCGTTGTGTTTGGCGATGGCAAGTCGCTGCTCGACTACACGTATATCGACAACTTGGTGGACGCACAGCTGCGTGCGGCCGAGCGCTTGGTCGAGGGGTCACCGGTGTGCGGGCAGGCGTACTTCGTCACGGATGGCGACCCGATCAACACCGGGACGTTCAGCCAGACGCTCGTTCAGAACATGGGGCTCGATACCCGGTCCATCCGAGTTCCGGGTCTGGTCGCTCGAACGCTGGCCACCGCCAGCGAACGCGTATTCCAAATTTTTGGCAAGCCGAAGCCTCCAGTGAGTATCGTCGAAGTGCAACTCTGTGTTGCCGGTAGTTATTTTTCGATCGGCAAGGCAAAACGTGACTTGGAGTACGAACCACTGGTAGATACACACGAGGGGCTTCGAAGAACTGCTAAGGACGCTCGGGAGTACTACGACAGCCTCGGAGCCTAGCGACCATGAAAGTTAGCGTCATCATCCCGGTCTACAACGAGGAAGAGAGCATTCCCGAGCTGTACGCCGAACTCGCCGCAGTTCTCAGTCGTGAGCCATGGGATTCTGAAATCATCATGATTGACGACGGC
>CBDURI010000366.1:0-2988 GCA_965369435.1 uncultured bacterium | reverse complement strand
ATCGCGTCGGCGAGGATCTCCGCGATGTCGCGCTGGGCGATGTCCGCTTCCTTCTCCTCGTCCTTGAGGCCATCTGTCAGCATGGTCATGCAGAAGGGGCAGCCGCTCGCGATGGTCGTCGCGCCGGTATCGAGGAGTTGCAGCGTTCGCTTGTTGTTGACGCGTTCGGGGCCCTGCTCTTCCATGAACATTTGGGCGCCGCCGGCTCCGCAGCACAGCCCCTTCTGGCGGTTCCAGTACGGGACCTCGGTGAGCTCGAGGCCTTCGATCGCCTCGAGGATCTGCCGCGGGGAGTCGTAGACCTGGTTGTAGCGGCCAAGGTAGCAGCTGTCGTGGTAGACAACCTTGCCCTTCACAGCCTTCGACGGCACCAACTTGCCCGCCACGAGTAGCCCGTTGAGGAAATCACTGTGGTGAACGACATCGTACGTGCCCCCGAAGTCCGAGTACTCGTTGCCGAGGATATTGAAGCAATGCGGGCAGGCCGTGATGATGGTCTTCTTGGCGACTTCGTAGCCGTTGAGTGTTTCGATGTTCTGCTCGGCGAGCATCTGGAAAAGGTATTCGTTACCCGCGCGGCGAGCCGGGTCGCCGGTGCACGTCTCCTCGGTGCCTAGGATCGCGAAGTCGATGCGGGCCTTCTTCAAGAGCTTGGAGACGGCGCGGGCGACCTTCTTGGCGCGATCATCGTAGCTGGCCGCGCAGCCGACCCAGTACAGGACCTCGGCATCCGGCTTGTCGCTCAGCAGCGGAATGTTGAGGCCGTCCGCCCAGTCGGCACGATCCATCGCCGAAATATTCCATGGGTTGCCGTTGGTCTCGATGCCGTTGAAAGCCCCCTGAAGCTCCCCGGGGAACTCGTTCTTCATCATGACTTCTTCGCGGCGCATGCCGACGATCTTGTCGACGTAGGAAATCATGACGGGGCACTGCTCCTCGCACGCGCGGCACGAGGTGCACCCCCAAATCACGTCGGGATGAATGATGTTCGGGACGAGGTCGACGACGGTTTCACCCACGAAGTAGCCGCCTTCGGGCGCCGCTGGGAACGTATGAATGGGCTCCGAACCGTCGCTCGATTTGGGAGGCGCCGCTGGCGTATCGCTGGGCTCTGCCACCAGCGCATCCTTGCCGAACATGGCGTTCTCGGTGGCGTACAGATGATCTCGAATGGCCAGCGTGAGGTGTTTGGGCGAAAGCTTCTTGCCCGTGATGTAGGCCGGGCAATTGTCGCTGCAACGCCCGCACTCGGTGCAGGTGTACAGGTCCATGATGTGCTTATACGTCAGGTCGCTGAGCTGGTTGATACCGAGAGACTCTTCGCGTTCGACCTTGCCCTCGAGGTCCTCCACCTTCGGCAGCGCATTCGGCCTGCGCTCGTAGGCGAAGACATTTGGAA
The DNA here is from genome assembly GCA_965369435.1 of uncultured bacterium. Taxonomy (GTDB): domain Bacteria; phylum Myxococcota_A; class Polyangia; order Polyangiales; family Houyiibacteriaceae; genus SG8-38. The sequence continues at coordinate 1,589 of CBDURI010000366.1, read as the reverse complement.
TGACGGTGAGCACGTGGAAGTGCTTCGAGTACGGAAGGATGTTCAAGAAGATCAGGACGAACGCCGAATGCCACCAGAAGCCCACGTGCTGGAATCCCGTGACGACCCGGCCGTTGTCCAGGTTGTCGAGCAAGTGCGCGAAGATGCCCCCGAACGGCTCCCACCAACCGGCATGAATCGGCTCGCCGTAGGCGCGCGACTCGAGCACGAGCGACGAACCGACGTAGAGGAAGTCTGCAGCCATCATCGTAATGATGATGAAGAGAATCAGAATCGGTTCGGTGAAGATGTAACGGTCTGCGTGGTGGCCGAGCGTCATCCGGGGCTTGTCTTTGACAGCCTTCGGATCACCGCTGTCCTCGCCACGCTTCACCCACCGCAGGTAGAGGAACACGAACGAGCCCACGATCGCGGCGAACGCGGCGAGCTCCTTGACGAGAGAATACACTTTGCCGAACAGGTGGTCGGTGCTCAAAAGGCCCCAGAAATCGAAGCCGACATCGAAGCCACGCCCCCAGAGCATGAGGCTATTGAAAAGGAGCACCATGAAGGCGACGAAGATGCCCATGTGCGCGAAACCCGCCAACGTATAGTTGGGCATCCTCTTCTGGCCAAAGACGTAGACCAAGAGGGTCTTCGTCCGATCGGCAATCTGTTCGCCCGTCCACGCGAAACGCGGGTCGGGCACGCCAATCTTGAGCTGCCTCAGCCGCCGAAACGCGGACCATGAGAAAAATCCGAGCGTGCTCACCAACAGCAACGTCATCCAAATCGGACCCATCATCTTCTCCCGTGCAGCCTTGCGCTGCGCGAAGTTTTAGAGGTGCGGCGCATCGAAGTCAACCGGCATGCTACGGACGACCGAGCCTTCGAGGGCCCCTTCCGGTATGATTCTGCTGTGAGCCGTTTGGGGTCGATATTCTTGCTGGGGATCGCTGCGTGCGCGTCCCCAACGCTGCGCACCGTGCCCCGTATCGTCGATGGACACGTCGAGCAAGGCCCGTTCGTATCTCCGTACGCCTATGAGCGGTTCATCGAGGGCGAGATGTCCGCGACGAAAGGCCGCCACGATGAAGCCGCCATGGCTTTTGAAGCTGCGACCGCCGCGCCGGCCGACGACGTCGTACTCATGACCCGGCTGGCCGAAGAGTTCGAGCTCAGCGGCGCATCCCGTCGCGCCGACCGAACTCTGGCAATGGCGCGCCGTGCCTATCCGGATTCGGCTCGGGTCGTGCTCGCCGAGGGGCGCATTCAAAGACACCGAGGCATGAATGACGAGGCTCTCGCGTCGTATGCGCGCGCGAGCGAGTTGAAACCGGCGTGGGATGCGCCCGTCATCGCGATCGCGGAAACGCTCGTCGCCACCGGGCGCACACATAGGGCGACAGCGGTCCTTCTCGAGTTCGCCGAGGACTCGGTTGGAACACGGACCGAGCACGCCCGCCGCGTCCTGATCGATCTCGCGCGACGGCTCGGGGACGCAGAGACTTTGGAACGTGCCCTGGCGCTCGATCGACGCTCGAGCCAAACGGAGCGCAGCCACACCGCCGGAGCACTCGCGCTCACGGCGGGCCAGCCCGCATTGGCCG
>CBDURI010000365.1:0-2993 GCA_965369435.1 uncultured bacterium | reverse complement strand
TACATCGAGGCTGCCACGATACTCGCAGATGTTCCGATCGGCGCCGCAAGCTTCGAAGCCTCGCGATTGGCGTTCGCCGAATGCTCGATGTCGCAAGACCGATACGGCGCAGCGGTCGAAGCGTTGGGCGAGGTGCCCCACGAATCACTCGCCCTGCGTAGAATGCTTGCGGAGATTTATCTCGAGGAGGGCGATCTGCGCGCCGGTCTACGACTGTTCGACCCGAAACGAAGCGCGGAGCGTGCGGTGCTCGCCGAGCTCTTCGAGCGCGCGGGCCGATTCGAAGAAGCGGCGGCCTACTACGCGAACGTGAAGGTTCGTGCCGATGACGCGCCCCAACTTCGCGCACGCGCCTCGGCCGAGCAACTCGTTTCAAATGGACACCCTCGGAGCGCGATCGCGATTCTCGAGCGGCGGGCCACGATGACGCCGGGCGACCTCTATGCGCGGGTACGCCTCATCGAGCTGCTCCGAGCAGACAATCGAGCGGAAGCCGCCGAAAAGATGGGCCGCCGGGCGCTCCAAGTCATCGACGACCCAGTGCTCCTCGCGCATCTGATCGAACTCCTCGAGTCACCGGCCGCGCCCCAGCACGACACAGTGACACAGTGATCGAGGCTCAGTATTCGCCGAATAGATCTTGAATCCGCACGTCGAGCGCGGTCGCGATCTTGTACAGCGAGCTAATCGAAGCACTCGACTCGGCGCGTTCGATTTGGGACAGCAGTGAAACGCTCAGCCCAGTCCGGCGAGCCATCTGCTTCAGCGTCAGGCCCCGATCCTTGCGGAGCCCACGGATCGTTTCCCCGATCACGCGGTGCAGATTCTCTTCGGGAGTGCGGAGGAGGCCCTTCTTGCGCATGACGCGATCGAGCACCTCGCGGAACTCGTCGGGGTTAAAGGGCTTCTTGAGGTAGTCGACCGCGTCGAGCTTCATCGACTGCACGGCCGTGTCGAGCGAGGGGTAGCCAGTGAAGATGACGACAGCCACGTCGCTATCGACACGGCGGATCTGCTCGAGGACTTCGACGCCGCCCAGGCCCGGCATCATCAGGTCGAGAACGACGAGGTGGTAGCCCCCCTCTTTGACCTCGTTGGGCGCGTCTTTCGGGTTGGCCAGAGTCGTGACCTCGAAGCCGTCCTTGGTGAGGAACGTCTCCATGAACTCCAAGATCGCTTGGTCGTCATCGACCACGAGAACTCTTACTGGTGGTAACGCCTTTGCCATCATTCCTCCGCTGCAACTGTAATTGCAGTGTTCCAATCTAGTCGGGGCGAGAGGATTTGAACCTCCGACCTCACGGTCCCGAACCGTGCGCGCTACCAAGCTGCGCTACGCCCCGTATTTCAAGCTCGGCGGAATCTAGCGTTACCGCGGAGAGCTGTCAACGAGCTAACCTACATTCACCCACACATACACTTGGTACGCATCTGCCCAGGGACCGGCACCTTCCACCCATGGACCCAACTCCAGACCACCATCGGATCCAAAATACAATGATTTCAGCCGAGAGGCACATCTTTGTTGGAGATCAAATCCCGGAAGGTCGGCCCGCTCGACGACCCCCAAACCCTCATCGCTCAGCGGAGAGCAGACGGCATACAGGAGCGTCCCACCCGGGCGAACCAGGGAGGCAGCGGTCGCGAGCACCCGCCTCTGCGTCTCACCCATGCGGGCCGCATCTTCGGGCCCGACACGCAGTAAAATTTCAGGCCTACGGCGCAAGGTCCCGAGGCCAGTGCACGGCGCGTCGACGAGCACACGATCGAAGCCCCCACGCACCGCCCCTTTGCCCACCGTCCAATCCACGCACGCGACTTCAAGTCGAGCGGGGTCCAGTCGAAGTCGCACGAGCTCGGCGGAGATCTGTTCGAGGCGGTGCTCGTGTAGATCGGTGGCGACCACGTTGCCAGACGCACCAACGGCCTCGATCAACTGCGCGGTCTTGCCTCCGCGCCCCGCGCACGCATCCAACACCCGTTCGCCGGGCTGGGCATCCAGCAACAACCCTACCAGTTGCGCGCCCTCTTCTTGCACGGCGAACGCGCCCTCGTCGTAGCCGGGCAGCGCGCGCGGGTCGCCCGCCCCCCTGATGCGCAATCCGTACGGCGAAAGCGTCGTCGGTGAAACCACCGCATCGGGTTGCGCAGCGCGGATGGTCGCGGCAACCGCGTCACGATCGAGGTCCGCGCGGACACGCAGATCGATCGACGGAGGCTCCCGCCCCACACGAAGAAGATCTGCGGCGTGCTCCGCACCGATCGACGATCGCAGTGCATCCTGCAACCAGGCGGGAACCGCGACGGATGACGGAGGTCCGGGCACGTCCGGCCGCTCGAGTGCGACCTTGCGGAGAATTGCATTTGCAAAAGCGGCGACCCTCTTGCCACGCTTCATCCGAACGAGCTCGACCGTGTCGTTGACCACGGCGTGCGCAGGAACGCGCTCGAGATGGAGCAGTTGGTAGGCGGCCCCCATGAGCGCGGCATGCGTCCAGTCGTCGACTTTGATCGGGCGGCGGGCGTGCCTCGCTAGCGACGCCACCAGGTCGGGTGCTGTCCGGAGCGTGCCGTAGACGATTTGTGTGGCAAGAGCCGCGTCGACACGGCTGACAGAGCTCCGCCGAAGCTCAGCGTCGAGCGTTGGGGTCGCCCATGCATCGTCGTGCGCGACCCTGTGGAGCACGCGGGTCGCGATCTGTCTGGCCGGGGCTACCACGGGCGCAAGCTTACTCTCGCCGCGCACGTAGGCACGGAGATTGGAGCGGCCGCGAGCAGCGTGATACCGTGACGGCCGTGAGGACCGGCAACAAAGGGGAAAGGCGGGGCGGAGCAAGCTCATGAGCGCTTTGGTTCTCGTAGCGGATCCGGATCCCTTCAACCTCCGGCTGCTGCACGAAGCATGTGCGGCGGCGGGCTATGACGTCGTGACCGCGGCAGACGGGCCCGAGGTGCTGGCCCTGGTCGCTCGCCGGCCTCCGGACCTGCTCATC
>CBDURI010000364.1:0-3018 GCA_965369435.1 uncultured bacterium | reverse complement strand
ATCCCGGTCTACAACGAGGAAGAGAGTATTCCCGAGCTGTACGCCGAGCTCTCCGCAGTTCTCAGTCGTGAGTCATGGGATTTTGAAGTCATCATGATTGATGACGGCAGCACCGACCGGAGCGCTGGCGTCATTTCGCGAATCGCCGAACAAGACCCCAACGTTCGTTTCGTCCGATTTGCTCGCAACTTCGGTCAGACCGCCGCGATCTTGGCAGGCATCGATCACGCCACCGGGGAGGTTCTCATCCCGATGGACGCCGATCTTCAGAACGATCCAGCGGATATTCCGAGGCTGCTTGCGAAGATCGACGAGGGCTACGACGTCGTCAGCGGCTGGCGAAAGAATCGACAGGACCGATTATTGAGCCGCCGCGTGCCGTCGATGCTCGCGAACAAGCTCATCAGTAGATGGACCGGGGTCGCCTTGAACGACTACGGCTGCACTTTGAAGGCGTACCGCGCGACTGCGCTCAAGGGCACACAGCTATACGGAGAGATGCACCGTTTCATCCCCATCTATGCGTCCTGGCGCGGCGGACGACTCGACGAAATCACCGTGAACCACCGCGCCCGACGCTTTGGCACGAGCAAGTACGGCATTGGGCGCACGTTCAAGGTATTGCTCGACTTGATGACGGTGAAGTTCCTGGGTGGCTACACCACCAAGCCCGCATACTTGTTCGGTGGGATCGGCATCAGCCTCCTCGGCATCGGTGGCGTTCTGGCTCTTGCCTCGATTCTCGAATGGCTGATCTGGAACACCTGGCCGCACAAGATGACGGTGATGATGTTGGCGACGTTCTTCGTCACGAACGGAGTGCTGCTCCTGTGCATCGGCTTGCTGGCCGAGCTGGTGGTTCGCATCTACCACGGGCAGGGGGATCGCAAGACGTACGTGTTGGCCTCAGAGCTACGGGCGGACGACGTACCGAGTGTGCGTCCTCCCCCAAGGCCATAGCCCCATGTGCGGAATCGCTGGAATCGTCACTGGCCAAGCAGGGGCTCTCGACGCCCCCCCCGTCGCCCCTGATGCCATCCGCGCGATGACCGCCGCGATCGCTCACCGAGGGCCCGACGCAGACGGCTTCTTCGAACGCCCTGGTATTGCGCTGGGTCACCGGCGCCTCGAGGTAATCGACTTGGAGGGCGGCGCGCAGCCCATGTCCAACCCTGACGAGAGCGTTTGGGTCACGTACAACGGCGAGATCTACAATCACGAGGCTCTACGCCGAGAGCTCCAGGCGACGGGGCACGTGTTTCGATCGCACTGTGACACCGAGGTTCTCGTTCATGGATACGTCGAGTGGGGAGCACACGGGTTGCTCGATCGGATCGACGGCATGTTTGCGTTTGCCATCTGGGACGCGCGGGCGCGACGTACGGTGCTTGCTCGTGACCGCATGGGTCAGAAGCCGCTATTCTACGCCGTCTTGCCGGACGGCACGCTGGTCTTCGCCTCCGAGGTGAAGGGCGTGCTGGCGCATCCCGGGGTCGAGCCCGCGATCGATGAAGCCGGGCTCGCCGCTTATCTGACGTTCGAGTATCTCCCCGGCGAGCTCTCCATCATCGAGGGGGTTCGGAAGCTTCGGCCGGGCACATGGCTGAGCTTTGAATCGGGCCAGCAGACCCAACGCCGTTACTGGGACATCCCGTTCATCGACGCTCCGCGTCCCGAAGATGCCGTCGAGCGCTTCACCGAGCTATTCGATCGAGCCGTCGCCCGGCGCCTGATGGCCGACGTGCCACTCGGGGTCTTCCTTTCCGGGGGCCTCGACTCGAGCGCGGTAGCGGCATCAGTCGTGAGGCAACGGTCCGCGGCCGGCGTAAAGACCTTCTCGATCGGCTTTCACGAGAAGAGCTACGACGAGTCGTCGATGGCGCGCATGGTCGCCGAACACCTTGGCACCGAGCACCACGAGCGGATTTTCACCGTCGAGGCAATGCGGGACGTGCTTCCGCAGGTTGCCACGGTGCTTGACGAACCGTTCGGTGACGCCAGCCTGCTGCCAACCTACTTGCTGAGCGCCTTCGCCAGGGAACACGTGACGGTCGCCCTCGGAGGCGACGGCGCCGACGAGCTCCTGTTCGGCTATCCCACGTTTTTCGCAGATGCATCCGCTGACCTGTACGCGCGCCTCCCGAGGGTCGCGCGTCAGGCGTTCCGGGAGCTTGGGCGCGCGCTGCCGGTTAGCACAAAGAACTTCAGCCTAGACTTCAAGATCAACTCGTTCTTGCGGGCAGCCGATGTGCGGCCGGCTTGGCGCCACCCCTTGTGGTTGGGAAGCGTCGTCCCTGGATCCGAGGACGACCCGCTGCACCCCGATCTACGAGCCAACCACCCCGCCGATGCCGTGCTCGACTTCGTAGGCGGCCTCTATTCAGAACCTCGCACCGACGCGCACCTACAGCGCCTATCCTATCAGTACTGCCGCTCCTATCTGGCGGAGGACATTCTTCATAAAGTCGATCGCGCCAGCATGGCGGTGTCGCTCGAAGCCCGGTCACCGTTTCTCGACAGAGAGCTCGTCGAGTACATCGCGAGCTTGCCCCCGGACGTGAAGCTGGAGCTGCCGAACAACGGCAAGGTCATCCTCAAGCAAGCCATGCGAGAACGTATCCCTGCGGCCGTGATCCATCGTCCGAAGAAAGGGTTTGGCATTCCCGTTGCCGCCTGGCTCAAAGGGCCACTCGACCCTCTGGTCGACGACCTGCTGGCCGAGGACCGCCTCCGCGCCGGTGGATATTTCGATGCTGCCAGGGTTCGCCGATTGGTTGACGAGCATCGGAGCAATGCGAGAAACCATCGAAAAGTGCTATGGACTCTTCTGAGTTTCGAGCTTTGGCGGGAGGCTCGCGGTATGCCCGATCGCGCCTAACGAGCGTTTATGACGATGTACAGTTACGACGAGAAATTTTTCTACTACACCAATCAGATCTCAGCGCGTTCGGCGGAGGTCGTGGTTCCCCTTCTGTACGACGCGTTGCGCCCCTCGAGCGTCCTCGATTTGGGTTCCGG
>CBDURI010000363.1:0-3019 GCA_965369435.1 uncultured bacterium | reverse complement strand
GGACTCGTTGAGCATCTCGTGCCGTCCCGCGGGGTAGAGCTTCAGCCGCACGTCGAAGATCGCGGCGCGCTTGTACGAATCGTGGAGATTTTTCATTCCCTTGCCGCTGTCACCGACCTGATCTTGGTCGCCTGCAAAGAGGTAGAGAGGCATGCTCTTGGGAACCTTCGCGACATTGTTCGGGTTCGCGATGCGGTTGAGCGCATTCAACAAGTCGAGCCACGTCTGGGTCGACACTGCGAAGCCGAGAAGGGGGTCGGCGATGTATTTGTCGACTTCGTCGGGGTCACGCGAAAGCCAATCGAACTCGGTGCGCGCCGGTGAGAAAGCCTTGTTGTATTCGCCGAAGGTGAGGCGTTGGAGGACCGGGCTCGGATTGCGCTTGCCGACGCGCGCGCGTTCGATCCGCGCTACGATCTTGCCCACCGCCGCGATCGCCGGAGGCTTGCCGTTCGACGCGGATAGCGCTGCGGCAATCATGTCATTCGGGTGCTCGAAGAGCAGTTGCTGCAGGACGAAGGAGCCCATCGAGTGTCCGAGCACGATGATCGGGAGGCCAGGGTGGCGCTTGGCGATCTCGCGATTGACGCCGTGCGCGTCTTCGACGATGCGATTCCAGCTGTCGTCGTCGGCCATGTGGCCGGGCGGGCTCCCGTCGGGAATGCTCTTGCCGTGGCCGCGATGGTCGTGCGCGTACGTGCTGTACCCCGCCGCAGCCAGCGCTTCGGCAAGGCGCGCATACCGAGACCCGTATTCTGCCATCCCATGCAACACCTGAACAATCGCCTTGGGCGCTTCCACAGCCCAGCCGCTCACGTGAAGGTTCGCCCCGTCTACTGTCTGAAACGCAAAGTCCGCCGACCTCATAGTCCGGCACCATACTCGAATTGCGCCCCCGAAAAAGGGGTCTCATCCCATTAATCGATTTCGAGGAAGCGGGCCCAGAGGTTTAGGCCCTTGTCGCAGTAGTTCTGCAGGACGTTGACCATGCCAGAGCGTTTGTCTTCGTCTACCAGGGGCTCGGGGAGGAGCGGATCGAGGACCACGTGGCGAATGCCTTCTCGTCCAAGCAGAAATGCTTCGCGCACGGAGTCGTTCAGCGGCAAATCTTCCAATCGGTCCAAGCTCACGGTCAGCTCTCCGTGGAGCTTCGAGTAGGTTTGTTCGAGGCCCGGGCTATCCCAAAGAGCACGTGCGCCGCGTTCCTGTTCGGGGTTCAGTTCCTCCATACGAAACACCGATGCGTCCGCATCGAGGCCGAGGGCACCAAGTTCGTCACGCATGCCGTCGATGCCGAGCGTCAGGTTGTTGGGTCTCAGAAAAAGGCCGGACTTGAGCTCCTCGAAGCCGAGGTAGCGGAGCGCGCGCAGCCGTCGGCGCAGAGCCGGGCGATCGGTCCGCGAGAGGTCTGCGGTGAAGACGGCCGCCCAGGATCCGTCCCAATCGCCGACGCGAGACGATACGGTTCGCCATCCGTGGATCTTGTCGTTCACGACTTGGGCGCTTGGGCCGAGGCGGTACTCCCCGCGTCCCGGGGACTCGAGCAGCCCTTCGGCCCGCAGGCGGACTATCGCGACGCGCACGCTGTTTTCGGCGATGTCGAAAACCGACGCGGCCTGTACCAGCGAGCGCACCGGCAGGACTCCTTCGTAGATCGACTCACCGGCGGAAAGGACTTCCAGCACGACGGCTTTGGCACTGACGTTCATAGACGTAATATTACACTCAAAAAGTAAATGCTCTATCAGACGTAATAGAACATGTTTCAGTTTTGGTGTAGCGCACGCTGCAGCCGGGGGCCAGCCGATGCTGACAGAAGTCGCGTTGGGAGCTAAGACTGCGCGCGATGGCTCGGCTCAGCGTCAACGTGAACAAAGTCGCCACGCTCCGCAATTCGCGGGGAGGAACGGTTCCGAGCGTGGTGGAGGCCGTTCAGGTGTGCGTCGAAGCGGGAGCTCCGGGGATCACCGTGCATCCCCGTGTGGACGAGCGGCACATCCGGCCGGCTGACGTGTACGAGATTGCTGAGGCGCTCGCACCGCTGCGTGGCCGCGTCGAGTACAACATCGAGGGCAACCCGCGCCCGGCTCTCGTCGAGATGGTCGAGAAGGCGCGACCCGACCAATGCACGCTGGTGCCGGTCCGGCCGGGAGAGCTCACGAGCGAGGCCGGTTGGCCGGCGGACACTCCCAAGGCCGAGCTTCGTGAGATCATTCAGCGTTTCCACGACCACGGCGTTCGGGTGAGTGTGTTCGTCGACCCGGAGCCGGCACCGATCGACTGGGCCGCCGAGCTCGGTGCAGACCGGGTCGAGCTGTACACCGAGCCGTACGCGCGGGCGTTCGAACAGGGTGGCCTGGCGTTGGATCAGAGCCTCGAACGATATCGGGCTGCGTCGGAACGGGCGACGAGCAATGGCCTCGGGGTCAATGCGGGACATGACCTCGACCTCGCAAACCTGCCGACCTACCTCACGTTGCCCAGCATCGATGAGGTCTCCATCGGGCACGCCTTGATGGCGCGCGCACTCTTCGTCGGCTTAGGGTCCGTGGTTGAGGAATACCTGCAAATTACAGGCTTGCGTTGACAGAGTGAGGCCGAGTTTCCTAGAGTGCTGCCGCCATGGCCAACCGGTCCCACAGCAACCCTTTCACCGCCATCCTGAGCGGGTTGCTCGATCAGCGAAGTAAGGGGCCGAAAGTCGCACCTGTGCCCCGTAGCGTTCGGCTCGACGGGCGAACGTGTCTGGTGACCGGCGCCAACAGCGGGCTCGGCAAGGCGATCGCGATTCGACTCGCGAGTCGTGGCGCGCACGTGATCATGGCGTGCCGCAGCGGGATCCCTGAAGCCGGCGAAGACGTTCGCGCCGCGAGCGGAAGCGACGAGGTCGAAATGATTCAGGTCGACCTCAGCGACTTCGATTCGATAATCGCCTTCTGCGACGAGTTGCGTGATCGAAACGTTACACTCGATGTCGCGGTGTTCAATGCAGGCGTCGTCCCGGTGACCTCGCGCACGA
>CBDURI010000362.1:0-3035 GCA_965369435.1 uncultured bacterium | reverse complement strand
CATGTCCTTGACCTTGTAGCCCCACTCGCCACTCTTCCATTCGAACTGCACGCCAGTCCATATCCAATGACCGGGGAACCAGTGGTTCGATGTCTTCGCAAGCATCTCCGCGGTCGGCTGCAGCTCTTCGAGATCCTCGGGCGTCTCGGGGTGAGGCGGCCTTTCGTCGGTTCCGCCTACGGGAGGCGCCTCGGCAGGTGGCGCATCCTCCGGTGGAGGTGGCATGTCTTCCGGGATCTCGTCCCCCGATCGAACATCGTCACCATCGGCGGCTTCCTGAGCGAGCGCGAAACTAGGAATCGCCAGGGCCAATAAAAGCAACAAGAGCAATCGCATGGTCTCTTCGACTCTGGCGGCGAAGGCGCTATTCACCGTTGCCTGGGTGTATCGCCAGCACCATCCAGTTTTTCTTCGATCCCTTGAGCCGTGCGCCCCAATCCACGAGCGTCATCTGCCAACCGTACTTCTTGCGGAGTGCTCGAAGTGCGGACTGCTTCTCCGCCTCATCTTCGACGATGCGACCGGTGCCGTCGTGCCAAGGGCCCTTGAGGCCACCGCGGACTCCGCACTCTGCGATGCGGATCTTGGCGTCGCGGCGCAATCGCTTGACCTTGTACGAGTCACCCTCCGTGAAAATGACGATCTTGTCTCCGTCGCGCGCGGCCCAGACCGGGGTCTGGACTCCGATCCCATTCTTGCGGAACGTTTCGAGGTTCACGTACTGGGCTTTTCCAAGGGCATCGAGTGCAGACATGCCCTAATCATAGTGCGCTTTTGCTCCGGCGCATCTCCTGCTAGAAAGCCGGGATCATGCTTAATCAACGCGCCCTTCCACTCTTGATTCTCACCGCCGTCCTGGGTTGTAGCTCGAGCAGCTCGACCGGCGCCGGTTACACCCCGACGACCGACACCTCCGACCTGTGCACCACGCCGCTTGCCTCAAACGAGCCGCTGTGCAGCACGGCGCTTGGTGACACGGTGTGGTCTGCGTCTCACCGAGCGAGCTACGCGCAGGGCTCTTCGCCATTCGCGGGGCCGACCGACAGCGCCAGCACCACGAGCGAGCACCTCACGCTCGAAGGCGCCGGCGTCCCCGTCATCATGTCGTTCAGCGCGCCCTATGAAGACGGTGGCCGCGCTGTCTGGTCCGTCGTCACTGGGGCCCAAGCCGCGATCGTCAAAGTCGATCACGAGACCTTCGAGATCATCGACACCTACGTCCCCACGGAACGCGAGGACAGCCCGCCCACCTTCACGCTCGGCTTGAGCGGCGCCTACACCGCGGTCGATTCGAAGAACCGATTCATTGCAGGCCGCACCCGTTTCGTCGGGTTCTATGGCGACAGTGTCGACGGTGAGCGCTCGTCCCCGATCGAGCTGAAGAAGCGCATCTTCATGCCGGACGAAGTGTTTTGTAACGAGAACGACGTCATCGCGGGCATGTCCTTGACCTACGATGGGTACCTCGCGTTTGCGACCGAGTTTGGCAATCTGTTCGTGATCTCTCCGGACGCGGACCCCGACAACCTTGGCGAGGTGCCGGTCGTCTCGACGAACGAAAATTGTGCCACCGCGGACGAAGCCGACCTCGAGATCGTTTCCAACAGCGTCGCCGTCGACGAAAACGGCGGGATTTACGTTCTCACGAGCGCGGCGATGTACCGCTTCGATTGGGACGGTAGCGAGCTGACCCAAGCCTGGCGCGCCGAGTACGAGTCGGCCGACGAGGTCCCAAGCCCGATTCGGCTCGGCCCAGGCTCCGGCTCCACTCCGAGCCTGATGGGCACCAACGCGGACGACGACCGCTTCGTCGTGATCACCGACGGCCAAGCGCTGATGAACTTGGTGCTCTTTTGGCGGGACGATGTGCCGGCGGATTGGGAGCCGATTGCGCCAGGCAAAGATCTGCGCATCGCGTGCGAGATTCCGGTGGACTACGGAACAGGCGCAAGCGAGGCGATCTCCGAGCAGTCGGTCGCTGTGCGTGGCTACGCTGCCGTCGTCGTGAATGACTTGCTCACGAACCCCACCATCAATCCTCCCACGATGCTCGCACTCGGCGCGATCGCTCAGAACCTCGTGTCGGCCCTCGAAGGCGGCATTCCGGAGAAGGCGCCGTTCGGTCTCGAGCGCATCGATTGGGATCCCGGGACGCGCACCTGTTCTACCGTCTGGGCCAATTCGGAGATCAGCGTTCCGAACGGAATCCCGAGCATCAGCGAAGCGTCCGGTCTCGTGTACGGGGCGGGCCAGCGCGAGGGTCAATGGGGCCTCGAAGGCCTGGACTTCGAAACCGGCGAGTCGCGCCTGTGGGTCGAGGCCGGCTCCGGTACTTGCCCTGGGGACTCCACGGGTATTGCGGCGGCTCTTCCCGGCGTGTCCGACGTCCTCGAGCAGGTGCCCGACTCTTGCGAGAACTCCGTCTATGCGGCGACCACCGTTGGGCCGGGCGGCATGGTCTATCAGGGCACCCTGAACGGCATGACTCGCTATGTGCCGGAGGCGGCCGAAGCGCTTACGGCAAGCTCGCGGGCCGCGGCCGGCATCGACCAGGCATTGGACCTGCTGGCGCGCTCCGAATCGGACGCACCGAGCAGCATCAGTGAACGCGACTACTTGCGCCGTGCACTGGTCCAGCTGGTCGCTACGCAGGCGGTCGCCCTAGATGGAGGGCTCGGCGACATCGCGATGGCAGTAGCCACCGCGATGGAGTCGCTCGATGCTGCGGTTATAGCTCTCGATGCAGGCGAGCCGCACAGTGCCCATGTACAGGCAGCACGCGACGCGTTGACCGCGCTCTAGGCCGCGCCGTTAGTTGATCGGTGCGCCGGCGTCGATCCACTGACGGATGACTTCGATCTTCGGGGTGCACAGACCATCGGCGTCGAGTTGCGGCATCCGCGTCGTGCCCAGGGCCATATCGACGCCCAGGAGCTTGTTCATGAGGTAGGAGTTGGCGCTATCGCTAGCCGCGACGCGCTTTCCGTCGACCTGTACCGAGTCGACGCCCACGAGGCTCTCCTCCGATGCGGTCA
>CBDURI010000361.1:0-3040 GCA_965369435.1 uncultured bacterium | reverse complement strand
ACCGGAGCCAGTGGCTTCATCGGAAAGCATTTGCTCGACGCCCTCGTGCGTCGCGGGCAGCCGATCTACTGCCTCGTTCGACCGTCCTCGATAGACCGCTTCCGGGACCTCATCGACGAGCGCTGGCCTGCGGCACGTTCACAGATCGTCGTGCTGCCAGGCGACGTCGGATCTCCGCACTGCGGCCTGTCGGCCAACACGATTGAGGAGATCGGCGATACGGTGAAGCACATGTTCCACCTCGCTGCGCTTTACGATATGACGGCGGGATTGGAAGAGAGCCAAGCTGCCAACGTGGACGGAACCCGCAACGCTTGCCGGCTAGCAGAAGCGCTCGGGGCCACTCTTCACTATGCCAGCTCGACCGCAGTAGCAGGAGACTACAAAGGCTTCTTTCGGGAGGACATGTTCGATGAGGGCCAGAAGCACAAGAGCCCCTACTTCCGAACGAAATTCCTCGCTGAAAAATTGGTGCGCGACGAGTGCCAGGCACCCTATCGCATCTACCGCCCCGGTGCCGTCATCGGCTCCTCGGTCAACGGCGAGGCCGACAAGATCGACGGCATCTACTATGCATTCAAGCTGATCCAACGGATGCGTCGGATGCTTCCAAGTTGGGTACCGTTGATCGGTTTCGAGGGCTCGGAGCTCCATGTCGTTCCGGTCGACTATGTGGCGCGTGCAATGGATGCCATCGCGCACAACGACGAGGTCCGGAGCAATACCTTCCACCTCACCGACCCGAAGCCGCACACGTTCGGGGACGCGATGAACCTCATCTGCGAGGCGGCGCACGCACCCCAGTTCAGCGCACGCATCGATCCGAAAGTCCTCAAGGTGGTGCCGCCCGGGCTTGCGGCGCTACTCGGCGCCATGCCAGCTGTAAAGACGGCACGGCGCGAATTCCTGGCGGACATCGGCATCCCGGAATCGGTTCTGCCCTTCGTGAACTGGCGGTCCTCGTTCGATACCCGCGAAACCGAGGCTGCACTCGCACGGTCCGGGATTCAATGCCCGCGCCTGGAGGATTACGCCTGGAAGATCTGGGACCACTGGGAACGCCATATGGACCCCGATCTGTTCCAGGACCGAAGTTTGCACGGCCAGATCGCGGGCAAGGTCGCGATGGTGACGGGCGCGTCCAGCGGCATCGGCGAGGCCCTGGCCATCCGGCTGGCGGAGGCCGGTGCCAAGGTGCTTTTGGTAGCGCGTTCCCGAGACAAGCTCGAAACGGTCCAGCAAGCGATCGATCGCTGCGGCGGCGAGGCCCTCATCCACACCGCCGATCTGTCCGACCCGGAAGACGCCGACCGCCTCGTGCGTGAAGTGCTCGCCGAGTACGGATGCGTAGACCTGCTCGTGAACAACGCGGGACGTTCCATCCGCCGGGGTGTGTCTCACTCCTACGATCGCTATCACGACTTCGAACGGACGATGTCCCTCAACTATTTCGGCTCACTCAAGCTGATCCTGGGACTCCTCCCGGCCATGCGCGAACGTAAGGGTGGACAGATCGTCAATATCTCCAGCATTGGTGTGCAAACGAACGCTCCACGATTCAGCGCATACGTAGCCAGTAAGGCGGCGCTCGACGCGTTCAGCCGCTCGATCGCAAGCGAAGTCGTGGCGGACGGCGTGTGCATTACGACGGTGTATATGCCGCTGGTGCGCACGCCCATGATTGCGCCGACGAAGATCTACGAAGCGGTCCCGACCCGCTCGCCCGACGAGGCGGTCGATATGATCGTCGACGGCATCGTCAACCGTAAGAAGCGCGTCGCCACGCGCCTCGGTGTCTTCGGCGAGGTGAGCTACGCGCTCGCGCCCAAGCTCATCGACCGGGTGCTCAACACGGGATTCCGGCTCTTCCCCGATTCGCCACGCAAGGGCGATAACCAGGATCACAAGCCACCCGGGCCCGAGGCTGTAGCATTCGCCCACCTCATGAGGGGCATTCACTGGTAGGAAGATCACCGTGTATCTCGCAGCGCTTACTGGACTGATTGTCGGCGGCGGCTATGGGTACGTCGCTGAGCGAGGCGCCTTTTGCATGAACTCGGGGTTCCGCGTCGCGGTGACACAGCGGAACATGACGAAGGTGAAGGCCTATGTCCTTGCGATCGCATTGCAAATGGTCTTCGTTCCATTCGTCTTTGCGGCAGGACTCTCGAGTCCGACCTATCCGGCGATGTTCCCAGCCGGTGCCGTACTGGGCGGCCTTCTCTTTGGCGCGTCCATGCATTGGGCCGGCGGTTGCGCCGCAGGTGTCTGGTACAAGTTGGGGTCGGGCAGTCTAGGGGCATTGGCCGCGGTGTTGGGTATGGCGATCGGGGCTGCCGCGCTCGAGGTCGGTCCGCTCGTAGGTTTCCGTGCCTCCGTGCAATCTGCGGGGCCCTCCATCGGCAATGCTCCCCTCGAGATGCTGTGGCCATGGGCCCCGTTGGCGGGCCTCGTGCTCATTGGCATGCTGTGGTTCGCCGGTCCCGGACACGCTGGTGCATGGTCTTGGCGTCGCACCGGCCTTGCCATAGGCGTGGTCGGAATCCTGGCGTGGCCGTTGTCGAGCCTCGCGGCCCGCGACTTCGGAATGGCGGTCGTGCCGGGGACCGTCAGCCTACTCGCCGAGCCCGCAAGGCTGTTCACGAGTTGGGGCATGCTGTTCGTGTTGGGCATCCCGCTCGGAGCCTTTGTGGCGGCTCGTAGAATCGGTCCCGTCACAGCGTCGAAAGTTTCTGCCCGGAAGGCGATCAAGCATTTCGCAGGAGGCCTCGGTCTGGGTGTTGGCGCGTCGCTGGCCGCGGGCTGCACCGTAGGACACGGCCTCACAGGCGTTCCGCTACTGGCGCCCGGGAGTATGCTGGCGATCGTGTCGATCTTCGCGGGCAGCGCAATCACATCACTCTGGGGGCTACGCAATGGATGACACGCTCAGATCACCGCGCCGATCCGCTTCAAGAGCACCTCGAGGAGCGCGAGCGAGCGGAGCTCTCGATCGGGGTGATCGAAATAGCGGTCCACGCCCGGTTCGACGATCGCGAGC
>CBDURI010000360.1:0-3053 GCA_965369435.1 uncultured bacterium | reverse complement strand
TGAGAAGCCTGATCTCGCTGCCCTTTTGTACGGCGACGTGTCGACCGTCCGGGCTGATGGCGATGCTTCGGAGCTCGCCTGGGACGGCGTTCCAGTCTGCGGGCCGCAGCCACAGCCCGGCTCCGCCCCCGCGCCAATCCCGGACGACGATGCCCTCGGGGTGCGGAATCACGTAACGCGATCCGTCTGCCGTAATGCGGGCACCACGAATCGGCGCCGGCAAAGGGCTCCCCGTGCGCAGGTCGATCGGACTGCCCGCAGGCTTTGCAAATGCATTGAGCGGGACGACTCTCAACAGATCCCCCGAGGCGACGACCAAGCCCTGCGGGGCCCAGCCGAGGACCGCCCACTCGAACACGGACGCCGGACGATCGATTGGGGTCTTGCAGGGGGCGTTGCTTGCGCGTCGTTCGATCGGAACCCGATGCGTCTGCTTGCCGCGAATGGGCCCCACCTCGGCTTCGAACCCGGCGCAGGTCAAGCGCACCGATCTGACGGCGAAGCGGCCGTCAGGGTCTCGCACTGCTGGCATGATGTCCGCCTCTCCGAGCCTGCTTTCGGAGCCGGTGCTCAGCTGGATGGCCCGGGGCGCCCTACCGTCGACGATGAGGGTGTCTGCGTCTCGAAAGTAAAGAGAAGCCGGACTCGCTTCACGGCCAATGGTGCGCCAAGTCACCGTCGTCCCGGCCTTGGCCTTGCGCCACGCGGCTTGCACGAGCTCGCGTTCTTCCGGAGTCGGCTGAGTTGCGGTCCCTTCCCACCAACGCTGCAGCTCTAGCGCCCGGACGAAGCTTCCGCGTCGAATCGCGGCGGTCATCGCGACCGAAACCGCGCGGGCGGCGGCGGGGGATTGCTGACATTGCAGGCCGTGCGTGCCCGAGAGCCCTATCCTGGCCGCGCCGCTTTCACGGCAGAGGGCGACGAAGGCGTCGACCACCGCGAGCGCGCGCTGCTTGGCCCGAGGGAGGTCGGAATCGAGCGAGTCCCACGCGCTGTCGGCCAGCTCTTTCAGGGTAGCTTCGGGCTGAGAGGCATCTCTCGCGAATCCACCCGGCCTGTTCAGCCACGCCAGGGGAACGTCGGTCTCCCCGATACGCACGTTGGCAACCACGTCATCGTAGCCGTCGGCGTCCCTGTCCTCGACGCGAAGATCGATCTCGATTGGAGCCTTGGAGCGACCATTGGGCGGCAAGACCGTGATTCGTTCGCGCACACGCGGCTGCGCTTCGATCGTGACGAGCCAGAAGTTGGTCCGCTTGCCTGTCTCACAGCTGTGGTCGACGCGCACGCCGACGAGTGACGTCGACAGCTGTCGAATCTCCGCTGATGGCTCGACGCAGTGGCTCGGCACCAGGAAGGAATCGACGCTGCGCGCGGTCACGTCCAATCCGCGCGGGTAGGCTGCTTGCAGGCGAACCTCCTGCGGGTCCGCCGATACGACCAGGGCGTCGGTCGGTTCGCTGCCGTCCAGGTCCAACTCGAGCGCGGCCAGCGCGTAACCCGCCTCCAAGACCAGAGTCGACTCTGCGACCGGAACCTCGACTTGGTTCGGCTCGAAGGTTGTGCCGACGGGCAGCTCGGCCGCTGCTTCTTCGCCCTCGGCTTCGGGCACCACGGTAGCGCCCGCGTCTTGCAGCCCGAACGGAACCTGCTTGCGGCTCGAACATCCCGCGAGCAGCGCCCCAGCCACAAACATGACGAGCACAGCAGCCCAGCGTTGCGATCGGCACCCGTTCATTCGACAACCAAGCAACGCCACATGGCCTCAGTTTAGCCAGCGTGGTTTATCGGAGCGCCCGCCCTGCACCACATCGAAGGAGCTCTTCTTTTTCTTGCGCCGCCACGGCCGTCGCCGTCGTCCGGGTGGTCGCCTCAACCGCTCGATGAAGGCCATGCCGCCGCCAATGGCCCCGATGTCCGCTGCAAGAGCGACTGCGTCGCCCGAGGTCATGAACATCAATGCGCTCAGCGCAAGCACGAGATAAATGATGTGCACGGGCTTCATGTCGATCACGCCGAAGAGATTCATTCGCCCTTGCCCACGGTAGGACCAGGCGAAAGCTGCGATCGAGCCCAAGAGGATTGCCTGCGCGCCGTACAACGGCGACGGCCTTGCGACGAACATCCCGACGATGAGCGCCAAGAACGCGGCCGACAACGCGGCGGTGATGCTGAGCTGAATCGTGCGCTTTGCACCGAACCGTTGCTCGAACGGCGCGAGCATCCACCACAGGAACACGAGTGAGATCAGCATGGAGAACACGGCCTGTGGGCCCGTCGGGAAGGCGAACACGTGCGTGCCGAGTTGCCAGAGCGTGTTCAGCCCAGGACTCGCCGTGTTGAGCGCGAGGATTTCGAACATGGGCACGCCCGCCCAGTTCTGAAGGATGATCTGGACGATCCACGCGCCAAAGAGCGCGATCAACAGCTTCTTGACGAACGGCGTCAGTGGGGGAAAGCGAAACACAGTCTTGGTCTAGTGATGATGGAGCGGGTTCGCAAGGCATCAAGGTTGTGGGCACACGCCGCCACCGTCGGCGGTTTGGAAATTGACCGTGCCGACATCCAAGAGAAGCTGGGTGCCGCCGTCGATCGGGGTGATTTGGGTTATCTCAATTGGCGAGCAGTCCACGACGAATTTGAGATCGGTGGTTGCGCGCCATCGGGACTTGTATCGCTCGAGTGGCGGGTTGGTGAGGATCTCGCCGGTTCCGTCGCATCGGTTGCGCGTCACGATCATGGTGTCGAGGTACGCGCCACCGTCGATGACGACCGCGTTCGAGTCTGTCACGGCATCGCACCGAAGAAGAAACTCAGGTGCGGCCCAGAACTCGATCTCCGGCTCGTCGATGATGGCAAGCTCGACCAATGCGATGTTCCCGCAGGTCTCGGCTGTTGGGTTTTGCCCGTCGACGAGCCAGCGTCCTCGAACCTGCACCTCGCAGCCGGAGGGATTGAAGCGCACGTCTTCGACGCAGCCTGCTGGTAGCGCGCCACCCATCAGCGCCAACACGAGCACGAGCTTTGAAACCCTCATCTGCCGATAGCCTATC
>CBDURI010000359.1:0-3056 GCA_965369435.1 uncultured bacterium | reverse complement strand
AGCCGCTTGCGACAAGGGCCCCATCATTCGGATGGCGATAAAGTACGTCCTGGTGCCGCACTTGACGCGGCAAAAGGCGTTCGTCAATTGGCTCAACCCCGACGCATGGCGCCTGAGCCAGTTGCTCCAAAGCGACGAGCAGACCGCCGAAATCTATAGGAAAGCCAACGTTTGGCCCATGCGGCTGTGGGCACTCGTGTCATTGGCGCCGCACAGTTACCTGATGGCGATATGTGCCATGTTCAACCGCCTGGACGTCTACCTTTTCATCCGAGTCTTCGTAATGAACGGCATTTTCTTGGTGGCGGTCGTCTGGCAACGCCACGCCACATGCCGGACTATCGAAGAGCTTGCCGGGGTGGGCGCGATCAAGCTGAGCGGCACTGGGCACCCCGCCACTACGTGATAGTTTTGCGCCATGACTGTGACTCAGGTTCACAGGTGTGAAGAACTAGCTACATGGTGTCTACCCTCGTATTGAGTGACTCGCAGTGATGACAGCACCAGTCACAAGGGACCGTGCGGTGATCCTCGCCGCCGGGCTCGGGAGTCGCCTTGCCGATGGGCGCCCGGGGCCGAAGCCACTACGCGAGGTCGCAGGCGTGCCTCTCATCGTTCGCATCATCAGGGCGCTCGAGAAGGGGGGAGTGCGTGAGATCGGTATCGTCATCGGTTACCGCGGTGAGGACTTGAAGGCCGGTCTCGCAGACTACGAGCACCGGGCGAAGCTTTCATTCTTCCCTAACGAGGAGTACGAAAAGCCCAACGGCACCTCGGTGTTGAAGGCGCGCGACTTCGTCACGGGGCCAACCCTGCTCTTGATGAGCGATCATTTGTGGTCGCCGCGGCTGCTGAAGGCGGTAGCTTCGTATCCGGTAGCGGAGCAAGAGTCCGTGCTCGGTGTCGATGCTCGGATCGACGCCTGCTTCGATTTGGACGACGCGACGAAAGTCCAGGTGCAGGGTGACCGCATCGTGAGAATTGGAAAAGAGCTCGACGACTACAACGCCCTAGACACGGGCCTTTTCTTGATCACGCCTGCCCTCATCGAAGCGCTAGACGCCGTCAACGGTCCCGAGGGCTGCTCGCTTTCACAGGGCGTCGCCGCGCTGGCCGCGGAGGGCAGAATGAAGGCAGCCGACGTCGGGGACGCGACCTGGATCGATGTCGACACTCCAGAAACCCACGCCGAGGCAGAACGCCTGATTGCCGAGCTTGGTGAGGACTTGGATGGCGCGTACGGAGTGGGCTAGGTGAGCAAGCTCCTCGAGAAGCTGGCCGACCTGCAGACTCGCCGGCCCCTTGTGATCCTGCTCCTCGCAGCGGTGATCTCTGCGGCCTCTGTGCCTTTCATCCGCAATCTCGGTCTCGACAGCCGTTTCATCGCGCTGCTTCCAGAGAGCTCCCCGAGCGTCCAAGACCTCGACGAAGTTCGCGATCGTGTCCGGGGCCTGTCGGCGCTCACGATCGCGGTGCAGTCACCCTCGAAGGACGTGGACGCGATGCGGCGCTTCATCGGGGACCTCGTAAAGCAGCTCGAAAAGCTTCCCCCCGATGAAATCGGCGTCGTCGATTGGAACATCGGCGCCTACGATGAGTTCGTCCGGGAGCACAAGCACCTTTACGCTTCGCTCGACCTCTTGGAACGCCTGCGGGACGCCCTCGAAGACCGCCACGATAGAGAACGGCTCAAGAACAACCCGTTGTGGGTCGACCTCCTCGAGGACGACGAACGGGAAAACCTCGACGACATCTTGGACGAGCTCGAGACCGAAAACGAACGCGGAGAGAAGAGATCCGAGAAGTTCCCGGACGGCTATTACCAGCACGAGGACGGTGACCTCATCGCGATGTTCATTCGCTCGGAGGTCGGCAGCGATCCCAATACCGCTGGGCGCATCATCGACCGTGTGCAGGACGAGATCGACGGGCTTGACCCGACCTCGTATGCACCAGATCTCAGAGTGACGCTGTCCGGCGATGTCATCATGGCCGAGGAAGAGCAGCAGGCGATCGCGCGCGAGCTCCTTCTGGCAACGACGCTCACCGTGACGATCGTCCTCCTGCTCGTCGTCCTCTTTTTCGGGCGTCCACGAGCTATCGTCTTGCTGGGTGCTGGGCTCGTGCCGCCCGTGCTGGTGAGCTTCGCAGTTGCGGACATCACGGTGGATTCGCTCAATGCATCCACCGCGTTCTTGGGAAGCATCATCATCGGGAACGGTGTGAACCCGAACATCATCTGGCTCTCACGCTATTTCGAAGAGCGGCGGCGGGGCTCCGATGTTCATGAGGCCGTCCTCACCGCGCACCAGAACACTTGGCTCGCCACGATGATCGCCTCGGGTGCGGCAGCCCTGGCCTACGGCTCGCTGATGATCACGGACTTCCGTGGCTTTCGTGACTTTGGGATCATTGGGGGCGTCGGCATGATCCTTTGCTGGGTGTCGGCAATCACGGTGTTGCCGGCAGCGGTGGCCGCCTACGAACGCTTTCGTCCGTTTCCTGTCGGAAACGAAAGAAAGCGACGAGGGGGACACTATGCCGACGCGTTCGCTGCCATTGCCGGACGCGTGCCGCGGAGCGTCGTAGCGGTGTCCGTGGTGCTCTCACTTCTCTCCGTCGTGTTGGTCACCTACGCGGTCATCCACGATCCCTTCGAATACGATTTCAGCAAACTTCGATCGGTTCGCGAGGAGGGCAACTCTGAGGCGCGCAGCGTGCAGGGGCGCGTGAACGACATTCTGGCTTCTCACGAGCAAGGGCGAGGGATTGCAGTATTGCTGAACAGCGTCGACGACGTTCCGATGATCGAAAAGCAACTCGATGCGATGCCCCCATCAATCCACGCGGGTCACTATTCGTTGTACGCGTTCTTGCCTCGAGACGCCGAGGAGAAGCTGCTGCTGCTAGAGGAGATTCGCGAGCTCTCCCTCGATATCCGTGAGCACGTCGAGGACGAAGACACCCTGCGAAAGATCGATGACAACATTCCACCGGAGAAGATCGACGTGCCCACCCTCGACGACCTTCCCGATGAAGTGGCGCGCCGTTTTGCA
>CBDURI010000358.1:0-3057 GCA_965369435.1 uncultured bacterium | reverse complement strand
CCTTCGGCCTCCATGACTCGGCCGCGCGACGGCTTGAGCCCCACCAACCCGCAACAAGACGCAGGAATCCGAATCGAACCTCCCCCGTCGTTCGCGTGCGCGATCGGGACGACGCCCGCCGCGACCAGCGCAGCAGAACCGCCCGAAGACCCGCCCGGCGAGAACCCTAGCTTCCATGGGTTGTGGGTCGGCCCCTGGGCCGGTCCTTCGGTGGTTGCCGTGAGACCGAACTCGGGCATGGTCGTCTTTCCGAGGTTGATCAGACCGAGCGACAGAAACTGCTTGGCGAACGGCGAGCTCTTTTCAGCGGGCTTCCTTGGAAGCGCCCGCGAGCCGAATAGCACGGGGGACCCGGCGACGGCATCGTTGTCCTTGATGAACGACGGCACACCGCTAAACACTCCCGAGCGTGGGCTCTCGGCATCACGGCGAGCGGACTCAAAGAGAGGCGTTGCGATCGCGTTGAGTGAAGGGTTGACTCGCTCCGCCCGTGCAATGGCTGCCTCGATCGCCTCTCGCGCCTGAATGGCGCCAGTTCGGATCAAGCGCGCAATCTCGACGGCGTCGGCGGTGCCGAGGACATCATCACACACTGCGCTCACTACCGTGTTTTCGCTCACCGGATTTCGTTATAGCCGGGCCACCGCTACCAGTCGATGATCGCGGCGCCCCAAGTGAAGCCGGAGCCGAACGCAACGGTCACGATCTTCATGCCGCGCTCGAGCCTCCCCTGCCCTTGGGCCTCAGCCAGCATGATCGGGATAGTGGCGGCCGTCGTGTTTCCATAGCGCTCGATGTTGTGGAAGAGCTTGTCGTCGGGCAGGCCGAGATTCTTCGCGACGTACTGATTGATTCTCAGGTTCGCCTGATGGAAGAAAAACAAATCGACGTCGTCCACGGTGAGGCTCTGCTTCTGAAACTCTTTCATCAGCGCACCGATCATGCGCTCGACGGCGTGCTTGAAGACGAGCCGGCCTGCCATGTGCGCAAACATGTGGTCCGGCGCGACTTGTCCAACGCCTTCTTCGTTGAGCGGAATGAACGGACGCTTGCTGATGTCGAAGACCTTCTGGGAGAGCGCGTCGGCGTGCCGCCCATCAGCGCCCAAGTGCCAACTGCGAATGCCGCGGTCTTCCTCGGTCGCGCTCACGATCACGGCGCCAGCCCCGTCTCCAAACAGGGATGCGACATCGCGCCCGCGCGTGGAGAGATCGAGCGCGGCCGAGTGCACCTCCGCGCCAACCACCACGATGTTGTCGACGGAGCCGGACTGCACCATCGACGTCGCGGTGGCGAGCCCATACAAAAAGCCGGAGCATTGGTTACGAACGTCCAGACAGCCGGCGAAGTTGCCCACACCCTCGTCGGTCAGCCCGAGCTTATTCTGAAGGTAGACCCCCGACCCGGGAAAGCAGTGGTCTGGTGAGAGAGTCGCGAAGATGATCATACCGATGTCGGCGTTCGAGATGCCGGCGCGTTCGAGCGCCATCTGCACCGCGGGGACGGCCAAATCCGCCGTGCCAACGCCCTCGGGGGCAAAACGTCGAGCCTCGATGCCGGTCCGCTTGACGATCCACTCGTCGGTCGTGTCGATCCCGTACCGCGTCACGAGCTCTTGATTGGTAACGACGTCTTCGGGAACGTGGAAGCCGGTTCCGGATATGTACGCGTTCGGCAAGAGTCCTCCAGGTCGTCCCCTCGGGGCGAGTATGACACCGATCGCCCCAGCCGAAGGTACAATTCTGAGCGGTCGACTACGCAAAGCAGGTCTGACACGATTCGTGCGTCTTCAGGAGAGACGGAGTCATGAAGAGTTTCGACGACAAGGTTGCAGCGATCACGGGCGCAGGCTCCGGCATCGGGCGTCAACTCGCTCTAGAGCTCGTGCGTAGGAAGTGTCATGTCGCGCTGTCCGACGTGAACGCCGTGGGCCTGCAAGAGACCGTGAGCCAGGCGCGGGGCTCGGGCGTGCGTGTGACGTCGCATACGGTCGATGTCGCGGACCGTGGGGCCGTCTACGCGTGGGCGGATGAGGTGGCGGACGAGCATGGCAAGGTCAATCTCATCTTCAACAACGCTGGCGTTGGGCTCGCAAGCACCGTCGAGCGCATGAGCTACGAAGATTTCGAGTGGTTGATGAACATCAACTTCTGGGGCGTGGTGTATGGCACGAAAGCGTTCCTTCCCCATCTCAAGGCGTCCGGAGAGGGGCACGCGATCAATATCTCGAGCGTGTTCGGTCTGGCCGGCATTCCAAGCCAGAGCGCCTACAATTCGGCCAAATTCGCCGTGCGCGGTTTCACTGAATCGCTCCGGCAGGAGCTCGACATGCTGGACTGCGGCGTCAGCGCCACGAGCGTTCATCCCGGCGGCATCAAGACAGCCATCGCCCGCTCGTCACGCATCGACAGCAGCATCCGTGACCTCGGAGTCAACGACGTAGACACCGCGGAGAACTTCGAAAAGGCGTTCATCACAGGTGCCGATAAAGCCGCGCGCGTGATCCTCGATGGAGTCCGCCGCAACCAGCGACGAGTCCTGATCGGACCTGACGCTCGCGTCTTCGACTGGATGGTGCGGCTGCTACCCTCCAGCTACCAGCGAATCAGCGTGGCGTACGCCAAGTTCACCGCAAAGTAGGACCGCCGGAACACCCGTGAAGCTCAAGTACATTCCCAACATGATCTGCGTCGCGCGCATCATCTTGGTCGCGCCGATCGTATGGAGTCTGTTGGAGGAACGCTACGCGCTCGCCTTGGGTTTGATCTTGATTGCCGGGCTCTCCGATGCCCTCGACGGCTACCTAGCAAGGCGGTTCGACTGGCGCACACGACTGGGCGGCCTGCTCGACCCCGCAGCAGACAAATTCCTCATGTTCGCGGCGTTCGTCACCCTCGCCTGGATAGGCCTGGTCCCAGCCTGGTTCTCGGCGATCGTCGTGGGACGGGACGTCATCATCATCAGCGGCAGCATCTTCTACCAGCTAACCGTCGCTCCCATCCACGGCGAGCCCACCGGCGCAAGCAAACTAAACACCGTCTTCCAGATCCTATTCGT
>CBDURI010000357.1:0-3060 GCA_965369435.1 uncultured bacterium | reverse complement strand
GACGCTGGCACTGACGCTGGAACTGACGCTGGAACTGACGCTGGCACTGACGCTGACGCCAGCGTCCCCGTGATGGGGTGCTTGGATCTCTGCGACACCGTGCTCGGATGGTCGCCTGAGCAGCTCAACTGTATCGCCCAGGTGCTGCGGATAGCTGGCTATGCTCCCGGTGCGACGCCGGAGTGCGCCACGCTCGAGGACCGGGAGGAGTGTCTGGACTGTGCCGACGGGATGGGGCTGACCGACAACGTCTGCATTGGGCTAGCGTTCATCTGTCTTCCTTGATCGACCTTGATCGACGCTTGGCGAGACGCGTAGCGGTGCAGGGCCAAGCTGCAGGCCTGTGCACGGCCAATTGACCTTCGTTCAGCTGCGGCGCAGCATCCCTCGGTGGACAACCAGAAGATCATCGACGAGGTGATGGGCGGCGGTCTCCGCGTTCTCAACCGCATCGCAGACTCGCCCCTCGTCGAACGCTTGGGCTTGGAAGCGCGCGCCCAACGGCTCGTGTACCAAGGCGCCAAGCGCGCCGCCGAGACTGCGGCGAAGGCGGCCAAACGACGTTCACCCAAGCGTTCCGGTGATCGCTCGAGCAAGCCAAGGAAGTTCGACTTGAGCCTGAGCGAGGAGCAGCAGCTCATGCGGGACACGCTTCGGCGATTTGCCGATGACCTGATGCAGCCCGCCGCGCGGGAGGCTGACGATCATTCGGCACCGCCTGACGACTTCGTCGATACGTTTGCCGAGCTCGGTGCGATCGCGATGGCGGTTCCCGAGGCGATGGGCGGGGCGGCGGAGCACGTGTCGGCGGTGTCTCAGATGCTGATCGTGGAGGACCTCGCGCGGGGCGACATGGGCTTGGCGTACGCGGTGCTCTCCCCGCTCTCGTTCGCGAACGCGCTCGTCCATTGGGGCGATGCAGATCAACGGGCGCGCCTGCTCCCTTTGCTCCTCGAAGGAGACACGTCGGCGAGCGTCGCCGTGGTGGAGCCGCATCCACTGTTCGATCCCAGAGAGCCGCGAACAACCGCCAAGAAGCGCGGCACCGATTTCGTGATCACCGGGGAGAAGTCGATGGTGGCGGTGGCCGAATGCGCGAAGTGGTTTTTGGTTGCGGCAGATATTCCCAAGACAGGTCCTCGCTTCTTCGTGGTCTACGCCGATGCGAGCGGCGTCGAAGTGACGAAAGAACCCGCGAGGGGTTTGCGTTCTGCGGGGCTCGGACGCCTGAAGCTAGACAAGGTCCGCGTGGGTCGAGAGTCGATACTCGGCGGCGAGGCGGCCCTGAGGGCAGAGGGCGGGGCGGCTTACGACGACGCCGTCAACCGCGCGCGCATCGCGTGGGGAGCGATGGCGCTCGGGACCTCGCAAGCCCTGCTGGACTACGCCATTCCGTACTGCAACGAGCGCATCGCCTTCGGGGAGCCGATTTCACATCGGCAAGCGGTGGCCTTCATGATCGCGGACATCGGCATCGAGATCGAGTCGATGCGAATGCTGGTGTATCGGGCTGCGAGCCGCATCGATGCGGGCTTGGCATGTCAGCGTGAGGCGTACCTCGCGCGCACGCTCTGCTCCGACAAGGCGATGCAGATCGGAACCAATGGCGTTCAGCTCTTAGGTGGCGCCGGCTTCATCAAGGACCATCCGATGGAGATCTGGTATCGCCAGCTTCGCTCTATTGGGGTCATGGACGGAAATCTGCTGCTGTAGAGGATTCAACGATGTATTTGGAACTCCCGAAGAGTCTCGAGCTCGTGGTCAGCCAGGCGCACCAGGTCGCCAAGCACGTCTTCCGGCCGATCTCGCGCAAGTACGACCGGGCCGAGCACGAATATCCAAAAGAGCTCGACATGCTCGCGGCTCTGATGGACGGGCTCAATGCGGGCGGCCGAAACAAGGGCACCGGCATCGATGCGCTCCAACGGGAGCAGGGCTCTGAGGAGGGTGTCCGCAACGGCGCCAACATGTCGACGTGTCTCGGGATGACCGAGCTGTGTTGGGGCGACGTCGGTCTGGCCCTCTCCATTCCGCGCCAGGGGCTTGGCAATGCAGCGATCACCGCGGTCGCGAACGCCGAGCAGAAGGAGCGGTTCAACGGCGTATGGGCGGCGATGGCCATCACGGAGCCGGGCGCCGGGTCGGATTCCGCGAACATCCGCACGACGGCACATCTCGATGGCGAACAATGGGTGCTCAATGGCGAAAAGATCTACGTCACGGCAGGTAGCCGTGCAGACGCAGTGGTGATCTGGGCGACGCTCGATCGCAACCTCGGGCGAGCGGCGATCAAATCGTTCGTGGTTCCGCATGGGACCCCCGGCATGGAGGTCGTTCGCCTCGACAAGAAGATGGGTATTCGCGCCTCGGATACGGCGAGCATCGCCCTCACGGACTGCCGTATTCCGAAAGAGAACCTGTTGGGCACGTCGGATATCGATACCAAAAAGGGCTTCAGTGGCGTCATGCAGACGTTCGACAACACTCGGCCCGTCGTGGCTGCGATGGGGGTGGGTGTCGCGCGCGCGGCGCTCGAACACACTCGCGAGCTCCTTGGTCGGGAGGGCATCAAGGTTCGCTACCGTGGGCCGCTCCTCTCCAAGCGCGCGGCCGAAGCCGAGCTCATTCGCATGGAGGCGGAGTGGGAAGCCGGCCGTCTGCTCATGCTCAAAGCGGCGTGGATGGCGGACAACGGGGTCCCCAACTCGACCGAAGCGTCGATGTCCAAGGCCAAGGCGGCACGCGTGGCCAACGAGATCACGCTCCGATGTGTCGAGTTGTGCGGGGGCGTCGGCTACTCCGAGGAGGAGCTCCTCGAGAAGTGGGCCCGGGATTCCAAGATTATCGATATCTTTGAAGGCACCCAGCAGATTCAAATGCTGATCATCGCGCGACGGCTCCTCGGCAAGCGGTCGTCCGAGCTGCGGTAGGCGAGGGCATCATGGAGATCAACGGCATCGCGCACACGTTCATCACGGTCGGCGACTTCGATCGAGCCCGCGCCTTCTACAGCAATCTCCTGCCGTTCCTCGGAATGAAGAACGTCATGGACATTCCGGG
>CBDURI010000356.1:0-3095 GCA_965369435.1 uncultured bacterium | reverse complement strand
ATCTCCGGTTCCGCGCTCACCTCAAAGCTCCACGACGCTACGAATCGACTTGCCCTCGTGCATCAAATCGAAGGCGGTGTTGATCTCTTCGAGCGGCATCTTATGGGTGATCAAGTCATCGATGTTGATCTTGCCCTCCATATACCAGTCGACGATCTTCGGCACATCGGTGCGCCCCCTCGCCCCT
The DNA here is from genome assembly GCA_965369435.1 of uncultured bacterium. GTDB lineage: Bacteria > Myxococcota_A > Polyangia > Polyangiales > Houyiibacteriaceae > SG8-38. The sequence goes on along the minus strand of CBDURI010000356.1, from coordinate 2,908 downwards.
CCAAAGGCCGTGCCGCGCCAAACCCGCCCGGTGACGAGCTGGAATGGACGCGTCGCAATCTCCTGGCCCGACCCGGCCACGCCGATGATCACGCTCTGCCCCCACCCCTTATGGCAGCACTCGAGGGCCTGGCGCATCAACTCGACGCTGCCGACGCACTCGAAGGTGTAGTCAGCCCCGCCGCCGGTCAGATCGACGAGATACGCCACCAAGTCCCCACCGACTTCCTTTGGGTTGACGAAGTGGGTCATTCCGAATTTTTCAGCAAGCTCGCGTCGCGCCGGGTTGATGTCAACGCCAATGATCTTGTCTGCGCCGACCATGCGGGCCCCCTGCAGCACGTTGAGGCCGATGCCTCCAAGTCCGAAGACGACGACATTGGCGCCGGCCTCGACCTTGGCCGTGTTGATGACGGCACCGATCCCGGTCGTCACGCCGCACCCGATGTAGCAAACCTTATCGAACGGCGCGTCCTCGCGGATCTTCGCCACGGCGATCTCCGGGACCACGGTGTACTCAGCAAACGTCGACGTGCCCATGTAGTGATAGAGCGTCTCGTTCCCAAGCGAGAAGCGGCTACTCTCGTCTGGCATCAGACCGCGCCCCTGCGTTGAACGCACCGCCTGGCACAGATTCGTCTTCCCCGAAGTGCAGTACTCGCAGTTGCGGCACTCGGGAACGTACAAAGGAATCACATGGTCACCGGGCTTCAACGACGTCACGCCCGGACCCACCTCGGCCACCACTCCGGCGCCCTCATGACCGAGCACTGACGGAAAAATCCCCTCTGGATCGGCGCCCGACAAGGTGTACGCGTCGGTGTGGCAGATGCCCGTAGCCTTGATCTCGATGAGCACCTCGCCTGCGCGGGGTCCCTCGAGCTGTACTGTCTCTATGGATAGTGGTTTGCCGGCTTCATGTGCGACCGCAGCGCGAACTTCCATGGGATCCCTCCGTGAATGCCCGTAGGTACGCTTGTGGCAACAGGATTTCAATGCGAAACGCCGGCTGCCGATTGGCGTGACCTCAGAAGCGGCGCTAGGTTGAGAGCGTGCGTCGGCTCATCCCAGGCATTGCGGTTCTACTCGCGTACGCGATTGCGCCCGGCGCCGGTGAGCTGACCGAGAACGTCGCTCACTTCGTGCTCGATGGGCACGCGGCACACGGGCAGCACGAAGCCGAGGAAGCGCCGAGCCGAGACGCGCATGGCTGCTCTGGCCCCTTTCAAACCTGCCCCTGCCACGGAACGACCGCGTTTGTCGCGGACAGCGGGCCGGTCGAGATCGGTGTCGCAGAGTATGAAGTCGCGACACTCCAGTGGTTCGTCGCCGACCTCGAAGCCGACGGCGTGTTGACCGGCGTCTTTCGTCCTCCCATCGCCTAGCTCTGTCGTTCTAGGGACTAGTGCGCCTCGAGATCGCTGAACGCCGAGTTCGGCAGCATCCGAGCGCGCCTGACCGAACCTGCAACATCGACAATTGCCCTGAGCTGAGGGGCAAAGGAGAGACAAATGAATTTCGCAGCTTGGCTGCGCGCGAGCATCGCCACTCTCGCGCTTCAATTGGCGTCTACAGGCGCGTTGGCCGATGAGGGCCCGGCATCAACCCCGGTATCGCTGTCCGCGATTCTCGAACACGCCGACGAGCATGCGCCGCGCATGATCGTCGGCCGAGCGGAGCTCCAATATGGCCAGGCGGCCGTCGACGGCGCGGCGGTCGTACTGCCCAGCAACTTGAGAGCGGGCGCCGCGGCCGGGCCACGAATCGTCGAAGGTTCTCGGGGCGTGGATTTCCAGGTCTGGCTCCGGCAACCGATCGAAATTGCGGGCGAGCGGAAGCAACGCCGTGAGGCCGCGGCGAAGTTCAAGGAACTGACGGACAAGGAGCTCGAGGAAACTCGCTGGCTCGTACACCGCGAAGTGCACGCGGCGTTCCACGCGGCACTCGTCGCGCGAGAGCGTTGGCGCGTCGTGGACAGGCTCCTGGTCTCGACCGAGGAGCTGGTGTCGGTCGCGGAGCGCCGTCTTCAAGCTGGGGACATCTCGCCCCTCGCAGTCCGGCTGGCCGAAGGCGAGCTTGCGCAAGCACGGCAGACAGCACTCGCTGCAGAGCGCGGATATCGTACGGCTCAGCTCGACCTCGCCGAGGTCGCAGGTTGGCCACCAGACCCACTGCCAGAACCGGTCGGCGAGCTGGATGAACCGAGGCGCGCGCCCCCGGTCCAAGATCTGATCCGTCTGGCACTTCGGGAGCACCCTGGCATCGCCGCGCGTGCGAGCGCGGTCGAGGAAGCGGAAGCGCGGGTCAGACTGGAGAACCGGGAGGCTTGGCCGAAACCTGCGCTCGGCGTGATCTACACCCGCGAGTCGCAGCCAAGAATCGGCGACTACGAGCACGTTGTCCTCGGAACGCTCGGCCTGCCGATTCCCCTTTCCCAGCGAAACCAGCAGGGACGCGCTCGCGCGAGAGCCGACCTCGCTGTCCGGCAAGCCGAACAAGAAGCTTTCCGACAAGCACTGCAGGCGCGGCTCGCCCGCGCGTCCACCGCAGTCGATTCCGACGCGCGCCGTATCGCCGCGTACGGAACCGAGATCCTTCCCGCTTTCGAGAGCAACCTCGCGCTCCTGCGCCGCGCCTTCGAGCTCGGCGAGGTCGACCTATTGCAGGTTCTGCTGGCACGGGAACGACTCCTCAGGATTCAACAAGACGCGTTGACCGCGCACCAAGATTACTACCGAGACGTTGCCGCCCTCGAAGCAGAGGTCGGCATGGAGTTATGGCCCGATGAACACGAGCATCACGATGAATAGATACGATCTCCTCCCATTTCTAGTCGCGGCGTCGTTGTTCGGCGCTTGTCAGGACGCGCCGTCCCACGATGACCACGGCCACGAAGCCGCCCACGGCGA
>CBDURI010000355.1:0-3107 GCA_965369435.1 uncultured bacterium | reverse complement strand
GGCCGCCCCGTCGGCGCGCACGCGGATCATGTCTCCGACGATCTCGAGAATGCTCGTCCGCTGGACGAGATCCTGGATGCTGCTTCGCGGCACCGCGCCGGTCATCGCGTTGGTCCCGGAGCCCGCGTGCATCCTTGAAAGCCAACGAGGGTAGGAGGCATAGGGGGACTCATCGGGTTGCATGTAGCAGGCCAACGTCTTTTTGCCCAACGGCTGGTAGCGAAGCGACGGGACGCAACCGACCTCGGTATCGTCGACTGCACGCGCGTTGTCTTCGGCCACGACGGTGCGATATGGTCGGCCTTTGGAGGTTTCGTAGATGGATGTCCTGATCATGCTCGTCTCGGCGGCGTCCATCCCGCTGTCGCTGGTTGGATCCTGGGATTCACGACGAGTATTCCCGAGATGATCAGTTTCTTCGCCGTCTACGCCACTGCATCGAAGGAATGAAAGCTTCAGAACCTGAGCGACACCCAAGAGGAGCTCGACAATCTTGCGGGCTCGAACATTGCTAACGTCGGATTCGTCTACCCGATCGGGCTGGCTGCGTTCCTGCTGGGTTCCGCGCTACTCGTTGGCGGCTAATGCGAAAAATCCTGCCGTGGTTGGCGTTGGCGCAATGTGACCCTTGGTTCGCCGCCGCTGTCACGGGCGTCCGTAGAATCCGTACCCGTATCGGTTCATCGGCGACCTGTAGAACACGTCGTTGTATCCGTAGCTGCCGTATCCGTAGCTGCCGTATCCGTAGCTGCCGTATCCGTAACCGACGTAGCCCCCGGACATGTAGCAGCTCGAGGCTGCAAGACTGAGGAGCAGGATGGTGACGAGCAGGAATCGTTCGATGAGCCGCTTCATGGGTTCACCTCCATATCGGGCGACCATTTTTGGAGCGCGAGGGGTGCGCCGCTAGGGTCGAGGACCACGGCGAGCGTTCCGTCGCGCACCTCGGGCCGCGGAGCGAGGACGACACGGCCGCCGAGCTCGGTGACGCGTTTGGCAAGCGCCGCGGGGTCATCGACGCGCACGTACGGGATCCAGGCAGACCGGGTCTTCTCGAATGGGTTCTGCGCGACTCCTGCGCGCGCTTCGCCGGAGCTCCAGAGCACGCGGTACTCCGCGCTGGGCTTCTTCTCGAGTGCTTCGATGCGGTAGCCGAATGCCGCTTGGTAGAAGTCGACGGCGCGGTCAGCATGGTTGGCGAGGAGCTCGTGCCAGAGCCAAGTGTAGACCGCGGGTTCGACGTCCGGCGGGTCACCGTTGGCTGAAGACAGCAGATGAAACACGGCGCCGTCCGCATCCTCGACCGTGACCACACGCCCGACACCGTGGACGTCAACAGGTGCTTCGAGTTGCTTGCCCCCGGCTTTGCGAACGGCAGCGAGGGACGCGTCGACATCCGGCACCGACATCGCGCTCAGCCAGTGAGCGCCCTTCGGCGTTTTACCGTCCTTGCTCGTGTCGAGAATGCCGCCGAGATTGCGGCCCCCGTAGGTGATCACGCTGTAGCGACCATCCTCCTTGACGTCGAACTCCCAGCCGAACAGCTCGCCATAAAATTGACGGGCGGCTTCGCTGTCGTCGGTCACGAGGTTGTGCCAGACGAACTTGCCCGGGATCTGGGGCGCGTCGGACCCTTCAACCAGTGGCGGAAGGCTGACGCTCCGATTGCAACCGGCAATCGAAGTTGCGCCGATTAGGGCAAGGGCGACCCATAAGCTCGTGGTTCGGTTCACATGCATTGAAAGGGACACAGTTCTCCAGGGTTTCCATTCGAAGCGAGGTGGAGCATACACTAGCCAGCTCCTCCCAAAAACCATACCCGATGGCGAGGCCGTAGGTGAGGTTGGTCGTCGATCGGCCAATGAAGTCGCAATAGAACTCGGGCGCTAGCAGGATAGGTCCGGCCTGCAAGTCGTATCCTACGCCGGCCGCGAGGACGGGGTCCACTCTGGCGCCCGCGTGCTCAGCCTCGCCGCCGACCTCGAAGCCGACCCCGGTGATGATTCTCAAACCAGCCACCGGATGGAAGATGGGGCCCACCAAGAAGATCATGCCGCGCTCATGGTCGCCGATGACGCCGTTCGTCCAAGCCTCCAGGCCCAGCCACTTCAAGAAGCGCCTCTCGTAGCCAACGCCAAGTGCGAAGGAGGTTTCGTGCCTGCGCGTGAGGGGCGTGATGCCACCGACGAACAGGCCAACGTGATTTCTATGAAACTCGTCTTCGAGAGCGGGTTCTTCCTCTGCCCCGTCCAAGGAATCGCCTGACGCCGGTGCGGGCTTGGCTGTCAGTACCAGCAGTAGCGCCGCCCAGGCGAGCGTGCAGCGCCTCATGTGGCGAGAGGCTACCAACTGTGGGTAGCGGATTCAATCGTCCTGGCTCTCGACCGGGGCTTTGTCTTGCGCCGGCAAATCGAGCGCTTGGCCCGATTCATCCGAAATGTGCATTTTGGATGTCGGGGGCGCGAGCTCGATGCCGATTTCCGCGAAGCGACGTACGATTTCGAGGTTGATGCGCTCGCTGAAGTCGAGGAAAGCCCAATAGTCCGGGGGCGCATACCAGTAGAAGATCACGAGGCTCAGTGAGTCCGGGTTGAATTCCTCGAAGTAGACCCTCGGTGGACGCTCCGCCGACATACCCTCGTGGCCCTTCAAGATCTCCCGGACGGTCATCACGGCTTGCTGCGCCTTCTCGGGGGGCGTTCCGGTCGCGATCCGAAGCTTCGTCTTTCGCCGGATGTACTCGCGCCGCTCGACGTTCTCGATGTCCATCGTCGCCATCTTCTCGTTGGGGATGGCGGTCAGGTGGCCGTCGAGCTGTCGAATTCGCGTCGATCGCAGACCGATGTGCTCGACCACACCGTCGTGACTACCCGCGACGATTCGCTCACCGACTCGATACGGCTGGTCGATGAAGATCATGAGGCTGCCCAACAGGTTCTTCAGGGTGTCCTGCGCGGCAAGCGCGACCGCCAAGCCCCCGATGCTGATGCTGGCCACGAGACCCACGAGTGGAATCCCGATCGCTGTGGCGCCTTGGAACACCAGGACGACTACCACGCCGATGGCGATCAGACGCGCCGTCAATCGAATGAGGCTGACGTCGAGGC
>CBDURI010000354.1:0-3107 GCA_965369435.1 uncultured bacterium | reverse complement strand
CCTCCGCGCCCGTCGCTTCGCCTGGGCTTGGCGGCGCTTCGCGCCGGGCTTCGCCTTCGGCTCGCGCACGTTACCGCTTTGCTTTAGGCCTGACCGGGAAGATCTTTCGTTCCCCATCGGCGCGCGGCGCAAGCACCTGCAACGCGTCGATCTTGATCTTCTTGCGGCGCGCATCGGGTAGTTTGATGATGCACACACCATCACTCGACAGTCCCTCGATCTTGCACAGCCCGAATTTCGCATGCTCGATCCAGTCGCCCTTTTCGGGCTTGTGCTCTTCGCGGGGGGCGGGCTGCGCGCGGGCGGAGATCTCTGCGGCCATCGCCCATGTGCCACCGGGGGGAGCCGCGTCGACAGTCGCGCTCGTCTGTCCAGCACCCGTCGGCGTCTCCGGGTCAACCCAGAGCTGTAGCCCTGTCGCGTCGTCGGTCTCGCGCTTCAGATCGAGCTCGTCAAAACAGTCGATCCGAAACTCGAGCGCGAAGACCGAGCCGTCGACGACGTGCCCGCCATACGTCACGTCGCGACCCTCCTCGCGCAGAGAAACCGTCGCATGGAGATGCCAGAACGGCTCTCCGTCACGCTGCGAGAGGTTGCCCTGCATCGTCAGAAGCTCACAGCGCTCGAACCGATGCGCCTCTTCGTAGCGCCGCTCGCCCTGATGGTATTCGGTCAGCTCGATCCATTCGAAGGCGCCAAGCGCGCTGACCCACGCCGTCCGAAGACCATGCTCGCCGACGAGATCGCGAAACGCTTTCTGCAACCGGGCTCCACGAAAGACGCGTCCCACGATGTGCCGCGACGCGCGCGCCTCGACGGATAGCGATCCCTTCGTTTCAGTCACGACGTGGCTTGGGTCAGGCGCTCGTCCTTTGCGTCTACTGCATCGACGAAGAGCTTGACGTACTCCCCACCGCTAAAGAGCGCCAGGGCGAGGCTCAAATAGAGGAGGACCAGACCCACTTGCGCGAAATCGAACTCGGTTTGGTAGAACCCAAAGTAGATCGTGTACTGGTGGTGCACGATGAGCATCAGGATCGCGACGTTTTGCAAAGCGGCCTTGTCCTTGCCGGTTCGCATAGCCGCCATCACCACTCCTTCGCTCATCGCGATGGTGCGAAGCGCGGTGACGGAAAGTTCTCGGGCGAGCATGATGATCACCGCCACGACACCGAGAAGCGGCAGCCGGCCGAGGTACGCGAGAAAGATCAACGTGGCCATCACGAGGAGTTTGTCGGCGAGCGGATCGAGGAACTTCCCGAGCACGCTGATCTGGCCCCACTTGCGAGCGAGGTAACCGTCGATGAGATCGGTGAGCGCAGTCCCGATGTAGAGCATCGCGGCCCAGAAGTTGGCCTCCGGGGTGCCGTCCCACAGCAGCCACAGCACGCCGGGGATCAGCGCAATCCGGAGCATCGTCAGCAGATTAGGCAGATTGAGTGCATCGTCCCGGATCGACGTGCGCTTGGGCGGGGCCTCTTCCATGGGGCGAGGTGTACCCCAGGTTGGGCGTCGCGTCTGCTACCGAAGCGAATCCGCCTTTAGGGCAAATTGTCAGCACCCCCAACGCGTCGCGAAAACCTTGCGCCGGAAGCGCTGGATCGTCACGATTCGGGCCACCGAAGGTCGCATGCTGGAACTCACTCGGAACGCCGCTGGGCGGGCGCGAACGGTAATCGGAGTCGCCTCCCAGAACTTGGCAGTGCAGGACGTGCTCGCGCTCGCCTTTCACGCCTACCTCTTCGCGCGGGTGTTGCTCGCACCGGACAGCCCCGACGCTGCGGTCGCTCGCAGGCTAGCCTTCGCGCTCTTTTTCCTGACAGCTGGCACCCTGGTGCTGGTCCGAGGCGAATTGATCCCCGCCCGGCGAGCTCGCGCGCTCACATACCGCCTGGGATTGTTCACGCCCATGCTGCTCTCGTACTTCGAGATGCGGGTCCTGCTGCCGGCGCTCCAGCCCGCGCTCCTGGACGATCGGCTCTTTGCAATCGACCTTTGGCTACTTGGGACCACTCCGTCGGTTTGGATGCAGGCTTGGAACATCGAGCCAGTCGTCGAGTGGCTGTCGTTCTTCTACTACTCCCACTTCTCGGTCCTGACCCTCATGCTGGTCCCCGCCCTGTTCGTGGGCAGAGGAAGACGCCTGCAGGAGCTGATGGCCGGCGCAATGCTGGTCGTCGGGGCAGGGCATCTCCTCTACACCGTCGTGCCCGGGGCTGGGCCCGTCGCGACACTCGCATTCGACCAACCGTTGCAGGGCGCGTTCTGGTGGCATCAGGTCGAGCTCGCCGTCGCAACCGCGGGCGCACAGCTCGACATCTTCCCCTCGCTCCACACCGCATGGCCAGCCTACTTCGCGTTGCACGCGTTCGCCTATCGGGACACGCAGCCCTTCCAATGGCTGTGGCCGATTCTCGCGTTCGTGGCCGTCAACATCATCATCGCCACCATGTTCCTGCGGTGGCACTGGTTCATCGATGTCGCGATGGGGCTTCTACTGGCGTTTGCGGCCCGAAGGTTCGCGGTGGCCGTCGCAGAACGCGAAGAGCATCGCGGTGGGCCTTACGACCCCCGTCAGCCGGTGTGGGAGCAGCTCTAGTCCGGCTGGCGGGTCTGGCGGCGAAGCCACCAGACGAAGCCGCCCATCATCGCGAGCGGCACGACCGTCAAGAAGACCGTCGTATCGACGAACGCCTGGCGGTTCTCTTCGAGCGGAGACGCACAAGCAGGACACGCGTAGGCCAGCTCTGCACCCCAAACGACGGCCAGCATGGCCACCGTGACGCCTGCTCGAAGCAAACGCATCACAGGTACACCTGCCAGTAGAGGATGGGCCACACGCCGACGACGAAGTACCAAAAGATTTGCGCCGGCCAGAACGTGAAACCGTCGAGATCGCCGCGTGACAGCCTGCGGTACGTGTAGACCAGGATGGTGAACCCCACCACGACGTGAAGCGCGTGAGTCCCCACGAGAAGATAGAAAAAGCCACCCAGCTGGCCCGACGTGAGCGTCAGACCCTCGCCGATCAACGCCACCCACTCGGCCCCCTGAAACAAGACGAAGAAGCCTCCGAGTGCGATCGACAGCAACAAGAGCCGTTTGGT
>CBDURI010000353.1:0-3115 GCA_965369435.1 uncultured bacterium | reverse complement strand
CGGTTCTCATCACGGCCATGCAAGCCGCCGGCTACCAGGGCGACACCCTGGGCGACGTTTCTCTCTAGGGGGATTGCGCAATCACGGCCGGAGACCCATATCCTCGGCGTGCTCGACGCGGTCTGGCAAGTATGGCTTCAACTCGCACCCTGGCTTCTCCTAGGAGCCGCGGCTGCCGGCTTGCTCCACGTGTTGCTTCCTCGGGACTTCGCGCGCCGGCAGTTTCGCGGGCTCGGCGGCGTCGGGAAGGCCGTCGCGTTGGGTGTACCGCTGCCCTTGTGTTCCTGCGGCGTCATTCCCGCCGCGCTCGGGCTCAAGAAGGACGGCGCGAGCGACGGGGCCGCCGTCGGGTTTCTAATCAGTACCCCACAAACGGGCGTCGACTCGATTCTGGTGAGCGCCTCGTTCCTCGGTTGGCCGTTCACGATCTTCAAGGCATTGAGCGCGCTGGTGATGGGGCTTGTCGGCGGCGCGGCCACCGAAGCGTTGCACACGGACGCGGACGGAGTCGCGCGCCTCGATGAGGCAACTGCGCCTCAATCCACCGTCGGCTTCTTCGAGCACGTGGTCGACGTCATTCGCCCCATCTGGAAGTGGATCGTCTTCGGCGTCGTTGCATCGGCGGCCATCACCGTATGGATTCCACCGGGCGCAATCGCGGGCTGGTCCGAGCTTCATCCTGCGCTCGCTGGCTTAGCCGCGTTGGGCATCGCGCTCCCGCTCTACGTCTGCGCAACGGCCTCCGTTCCGATCGCTGCCGCACTGATCGCCCAAGGCCTGCCGACCGGTGCCGCGCTCGTCTTTCTGATGGCCGGCCCGGCGACCAACATCGCCACGATCGGCGCGGTGAAGCGCGCCTTTGGCGGCCGCGTCCTCGCCGTCTATCTCGCGACCGTCGTGTTCGGAAGTGTTGGCCTCGCGTACCTCTACGACGCGTTCATCCCGTTCGAAGCACTCGGAAGCCTGACCCACGAGCACGGACACCCCTGGTGGGCCTGGGCATCTGCATTGGTTCTAGCAGGGCTGTTCGTCTACTTCGTGTTCGATGACCTCCGAGGTGCCTGGATGCGGCGCAGGTCTCCGGTCGGGCACGACGTGATCACCCTCGAGGTGGAGGGTCTCACTTGCAATAACTGCGTCCGAAAGCTCGAACGCGCTCTTCGCGAGACGGACGGCGTCACATCCGCGATGGTCACGCTCGACCCAAGCCAAGCCACGGTAGAGGGCTCGGTACGCCCCGCAGACTTGGAGGCGGTAGTCCGCGCCACCGGCTACGCCATGAAGTAACGAGGGTAGGCCCCTACTTTAGCTGCGGCCTGCGAGGAGCGCTTCGATGGAGGGCGTGAGCGGGATCTTCCGCTCGGCGAAGATCTCACGAAGCCACGGGGCCGCGTCGGCGATCGAACCGAATGGCGCGATCGGCACGGGCACCGGCTTGACCCAGGTCACGGCCTTGAGCGCGCCACGAATGAGCGCGTGGCTGATCAGCACTGCAATGCCGAAGTGATACTGGCTGGCCAGCTCCTCCATGACATCGAACCAGTCCGTCAGCTGCTTTCGCTGGTTCGCGGTGATCGCCGTCGTCAGGCCCCTCGAATCGAGAATCGCTGCAAAGGGTACGCGGCGCTCCACCATGGCCGTGTACCGGTCGATGAAGTGTGCGAACCCCTCATCGCTCAGCGGTTTCGAAGGAAACCGAACGTAAAGCAGGGGCCAGGCGTTGTCGTCGAAGATGAGTCCGAACTGGTGCACGCCAGGGCTCACCGCCGCGCTCATGCCTTGCCTGTCCTGTCGTTGGCTGGCGGTAGAGTCAGCCGGAATCGTGTCTCTTTCCCGTCCACCGCACTCACCTCGAGCCGCCCACCGAGCTCCTCGGCAATGCGCTTCGAAATCGCGAGGCCAACGCCTGCGCCGTGCAGCCGCCCGCCGACGCCAAATGGCTTGAACACGGCCTCCATCTGATCGGCCTCGATCCGTGGACCGTTGTCGGACACGTCGAGCACGGCCATGCCGCCAAGCATTGCGGTCGTGACCCGGACGATACCCTGGCCACCCTCACGGGTTGCTGCCCGCTGAATCGCGTTCGCGAGCAGGTTGAGCGCGATCTGCACGATGTTGGTTCGCGTGGCCATCACCTTCGGCTCGACGCCTGTCGTGACCTCGATCAAGGCGCGCCCGCGAAGGCCGCTGCTCTCCGCCTTGCGAAGCGCGATACGCACGGCATCCGCCAAATCGACGACCTCGGTCTCCGCCTCCTCGGGCGCTTTCGCCATCTCTTCGGTGAGCTCGAGAATTCGCTTCACGCCATCGCGTGCATCGATCACCGCGTTCTCAACCTGCGCCAACGTTCCACGCGCACGCGTCACATTCGGAGTCGCCTCCTCGAGCGCCGCCGTGGCTGCCGTGATCGACGTCTCGATGACGGTGAGGTTGTTGCGAATCCAGCCCACCGGATTCCGCAGCTCATCGGCAAGGCCACTCGCCACCACGCTCAATGAGTACGCGCGTTCCGTGTCGAGAAGACGCTGCTCGAGTTCCTTGACGCGAGTGTTCAGATTGTAGAGGTCAATCGCATCGCGAAGCTCCGCGCGCAGCACCTCGGGTTCCCACGGCTTGCGCATGTAGCGCCGCACGTGCCCGCGGTTGATTGCGTCTTCGGCAGCCTGCAGGTCGGAGTAGGCGGTGATCAACAAGCGAATCGCGTCCGGATACTCCGCCTCGACCTTCTCGAGCAGTTCGATCCCGGTCATCCCCGGCATCCGCTGGTCGGTTAGCACGACGCCGATCTCGTGCTCCTCCATCAACTGAAGCCCCGCCGCAGCGCTCGACGCGGTCAACACGGGAAAGTCATCCCCGCACACCGCCTCAAAAACGACGAGGTTCGGCTCCTCATCATCAACGAATAATACGTGCGCTGTCATGCCGCCTGCTCCATCGCGGGAATCTCCATTACGAAGCGAGCCCCCCCACCGGGCCTAGGCTCATATCTTAGCTCACCGCCACACTCCTGCGCGATTCTTCGACTCAAATGAAGCCCAAGCCCAGTGCCTTCCCCTTCCACTCTGGTTGTAAAGAAGGGGTCGAAGATCCGGTGCACCATGTCGGGCGGCACGCC
>CBDURI010000352.1:0-3117 GCA_965369435.1 uncultured bacterium | reverse complement strand
GGACGACCACTTCAGGGGCAGAAAAAGCGGGGTCGTCGCTCGGCACGGTCGGCGCCTGCGTATGGTGGTTCCGCCGGCACGCGGACGCGAACACGAGCGCAATCGCAACCAACAATGCCGTGCCTCGATGCATACTCGTGGTTAATGTACCCAACTACCGTCCGCAAGTTGAAGTGAGAAACTCAGCGACTATGTTTATACTGTTCACGAACGATCGATGACGAGCAAGAAACCCACCGAATGGGGCGGTAGCGCGGATGCCGAATTCGCCCCGCTCGTGCGCCTCATCGACTTCGCGCTGGTGTACGGGGCCCTGTGGCTGCCGATCTACGCGCGCGGGGAGACATGGGACGGGAGGTCGTGGACGGCGGCAACGATCGCCGCGACTTCCTTCATGCTGATAGGCCAATCACTCCGACTCTACCGGAGCGCCCGAGGTGCCCGACTCAAGCCTCAACTGATACGCGTTTGGACGGGTTGGTTCGCCGGGGTCGTGCCAGTTCTGTTATTTCTGCTCTTCATCTCCAAGCAGTCCGAAGAGTACTCCCGCGTCACTGTCTCGTCGTGGTTCATCCTGGCTCCGCTTCTCATTTCGGTATGGCGCATGACGAGCACGCTCTTGCTGCGCGAGCTCAGGACTCGCGGCTACAACACACGAGGCGCGGCAATCATCGGCATGACCGAGATCGGGGAGCAACTCGCGCTTCAGATTCAAACCATTCCTTCGCTCGGTCTGGAGGTCTACGGGTTCTATGACGATCGCGCCGAGGAGCGTTGCCATCCAATAGCGGAATCTCTGGGCGGATACGCCGGTTCACTGAAAGATGCCGTAGACGCGGCCAGGAGGGGCGACGTCGACCTGATATATATCGCCTTTCCACTGCGCGCAGAGCCGCGAATCAACGAGCTCTTACGGCAGCTCTCAGACACCACAGCTTCGGTGTACCTAGCTGCGGATTTCTTCGCGTTCGATCTATTGCATGCTCGGTGGGGCTCGCTCGGCGACGTACCCACGGTCAGCCTGCACGAAACCCCGTTCTACGGGGTGGACGGGTGGTTGAAGCGTCTCGAAGACGTCACGCTCGGTACGCTCATCTTGACTATCATCGCGATCCCGATGTTGATCATCGGCATCTGCGTCAAGCTGACCTCGAAGGGCCCAGCGCTGTTTCGACAGCGACGCTATGGCTTGAACGGAGAGGTGATTCGCGTCCTGAAGTTTCGGTCGATGACCGTCACGGAGGACAGCGGCGCGATCAGGCAAGCGACGGAGAACGACGATCGCCTCACTCCACTTGGCGCGTTTCTGCGGCGCACCAACCTGGATGAGCTCCCACAATTTTTCAATGTGATCGAAGGCACGATGAGCATCGTCGGGCCCCGCCCGCACGCGGTCGCGCACAACGAGCTCTACCGAAAGAAGATTCAAGGGTACATGCTGCGACACAAGGTCAAGCCCGGGATCAGCGGCTGGGCTCAGGTCAATGGTTGGCGCGGCGAGACGGACACGCTCGAAAAGATGGAGAAACGCATCGAGCATGACTTGGATTATATTCGCAATTGGAGCCTCCTTTGGGATTTGCAGATCATCTTCATGACAGTGTTTGGTTCCGGTGCCCGCCGGAACGCGTACTGACGGAAAGGGCGAGTTGAACGTGGATGACGCAGGCGAGTCCTGGTCCACCGGACCAGAGGGATTGAGCAGTCAGAAGCGCCCCGGGTTCCCTGTGGATCCGACCCGCGTCCGCCGCGCACTGTGGGCAGGTAGACGCCTGCTGGCCGGCGCAGCTATTGCGGGGGTTGTCGTTGGTTTCCTCTACGTGAAGCTGGTGATGAGCGACTCTTACGAAACCACTGTGACGTTGAGGCACGAAGGCGACGTAACCATCGAGGATCGACGTGAGGTAGGCATCGCCCTCGGCCCGGCCGCCGACGCGCTGATGCGCGAATCCGTTCTGCGGAAAATCCGGGAAGAGCTCGAATTTGATATCACGTTGACCGGTCTCTCCAGCTGGATCGCGTACGAGGCAGATCCGCGTGCCGGTACCATGTCTTTCACCGTATCGGGGGCGACTGGAGAAGATGCGGCGGAATACGGCAGAGTCGTGACCGACATCTTCATGGCCTACCACAAGGAGCGGCAGTCCCGACGAATCGAGGCTCGAATCGCGCGCGCGGGGAAGCGAATCGAGGCCGCCGAGGACGAGGCGGAAGACGCGCGCAGTCGGTACAACGCCTTTCGGGAGACACACGGAATCGCTGATCTTTCGACAGAGCAGCAGTCCATGGTCACATCGGCCGCCTCACTTCGTGCCAATAGCGAGCTCGCCGTATCGGAGATCCGCGCCCTCGAAGCCAGACTCGGGAGTCTCCAAGCGCAACTGGCGAGTACGCCCAAGACGAGCTCCCTAGGTCGAGGGACCTCACCGGAGCAGGCAACGTACAATAGACTGCGACAAGAGCTTGCGAGCGCGCGAGCTACGTTGTCTCCAGCGCATCCGCGCGTCCAAGCGCTTCAACAGCAGGTGGCGCAGTTGCGCTCGCAGCTTCGCGCTGGCGCCGGTACGAGCTTCGGCAGCGAAGGCCTCTTCGGAGCCAACGTCACCTATGACGCTCTGCGGGGGCAGATCCGGGAGACAGAATCGGATCTCGCAGTTCTTCGGGAGCGAAGGAAGGGGTTCGGGGAGATGGCCGGCAGGGCGCAGACTCGCGTAGAGGCATTCTCCCACATCGAAGGCGAAGCGACAGCGTTGCTCGCGGAGGTGAAGGTCAACGAGGCCCTCCTCGGCAGGTTGCGGAGCACCGAGGCTGCTCTCGAAGACGCGTTGCGCGACCCGCCCAGCGGTTTCGTCGTGTTGGACCCGGGGGGCGTGCCAGAGTACCCGGCGGAGATCAAGTTGAAGTTGGTGTTCTTTGTGGCCATCGCGATGATGACCGTCGTTCTTGCATTGTTCGTCGTGTTGCGACGAGAGTTCCACGGGCTCTGGGTGAACACGCCAACGGAGGTCGCTTTCTGGGGGAACGGGCCCGTGCTCGCGGCAACCTCCTGGCCGAACGACCCCCTCGGCTTGGATGAGCTCATCGGCGGGCTCGACGACTGCCTGCCCTACGCCAAAG
>CBDURI010000351.1:0-3118 GCA_965369435.1 uncultured bacterium | reverse complement strand
TCGAACGTCTAATCGATTTCTCCATTCGAAACCGAGCGCTGGTCATCCTTGGCGTGCTGCTCGTGGGGGCGGTCGGTCTCAGAGCCGCTCAGGGGCTACCCATGGATGCCGTCCCGGATGTCACCAACGTGCAAGTACAGGTGCTAACCACCGCTCCAGCGCTCGGGCCGCTCGAAGTGGAGAAGTTCATCACCTTCCCAGTTGAGACGGTGATGAGCGGGCTCCCACGTCTGGCTGAGGTCCGAAGCCTGTCCAAGTTCGGCTTGTCGTCGGTCACCATTGTCTTCGAGGAGGGAACCGACATCTACTTCGCGAGGCAGCTGGTGGCGGAGCGGCTCGCCGAAGCGCGCCAAGCGGTCCCCGACGGCTACGGGAACCCAACCATGGGTCCCATCTCGACGGGCCTAGGTGAGATTTACCAGTTCACCGTGCAGGGCGACCCGATGTGCCTGCCCGGCGAACCGGACGTGGAGGACTGCTACACCCCGATGGAGTTGAGGACAGTCCTGGACTGGTACATCGCGTACCAACTGCGCTCGGTCCCCGGGGTGGTCGAAGTCAATACCTTCGGCGGGGAGCTCAAGACGTACGAGGTCCAGCTCGACCCTGCACGCCTGACGGCGCTCGATATTCCGTTAGGTGATGTCTTCGAAGCCATCGAGCGCAACAACGCCAACGCCGGCGGTGCCTATATCCAGCGGTCGGGTGAGCAACTCCTCATCCGGGGAGAGGGGTTGGTTTCCAGCCTCGATGACATTCGCCGTATCGTCGTTTCCAATCGCCACGAAGGGACACCGATTACAATTAACGAAATCGCTGAAGTCGTGAACGCCCCAATGGTCCGTCAAGGTGCGGCAACCTATGAGGGACGCGGCGAAACGGTCATCGGTATCGCGATGATGCTCATGGGCGCCAACGCACGCGAAGTGTCCCGCGACGTGGCGGCAAAGCTAGAAGAGATTCGGCCGACGCTCCCTGACGGGGTGACCGTGGAAGTGTTCTACGACCGCACCGATTTGGTCGATCGTACGATCCGCACGGTTGCGACCAACCTCGTCGAGGGGGGTGTCTTGGTAGTGGTGGTGCTCCTCTTGCTCCTCGGCAACGTCCGCGGCGGCCTGCTGGTGGCATCGGTGATCCCCTTGTCCATGTTGGGCGCCTTCATTGCGATGCGGGTCGCCGGACTCTCCGGGAATCTCATGAGCCTGGGTGCGATCGATTTCGGGCTCATCGTGGATGGCTCGGTCGTCGTCGTGGAGAACGTGGTCCGGGTCCTAAACGACCGGCGACCGAATGGAGACGGAATCAAGTCCACGGTTCGCGAGGCGGCCGTCGAAGTGGGGCGACCAGTCGCCTTCGCGGTCGCGATCATCATTCTCGTCTACGTTCCCGTGCTCTCCCTGCGCGGCGTCGAAGGCAAGATGTTTCAGCCAATGGCCCTCACGGTCGTGTTCGCACTGGCGGTCTCGCTCGTCCTCGCGCTGACATGGGTGCCCGCACTGTGCACCTTCGTCTTCCGCAAAGGGGTCGTGGAACACGACACAGCGGTGCTTCGTTGGATTCGAGCTTGGTATGCGCCGTTGCTGGAACGATCGCTCACCCGACCCAAGAAGACGCTCGCGATCGCGGGCGGGATCTTCGTTCTATCGCTCGGCGCGGTGCCTTTCATGGGTGCGGAGTTCGTCCCCACCCTCGAAGAAGGGGCGATCGCGATGCACGCGATCCGACTGCCGTCGGTTTCACTCGAGGAGTCGGTGAAAGCCACGACTCGGCTCGAGCGCGTGCTCCTCGATCGCTTTCCCGACGAGATCGATACCCTCGTATCGAAGACCGGACGCCCTGAGGTGGCAACAGACCCAATGGGAGTCGAGCTTTCCGATGTGATCATCATGCTCAGACCGGTCTCGGAATGGAGCGCGGTGAGCACGAAGGAAGAGCTGATCGGAGCGATTCAAGAAGCGCTCCATGACGAGGTACCCGGCCAGCGCTTTTCGTTCTCGCAGCCCATCGAGATGCGCATGAACGAGCTCATCAGCGGCGTCCGCTCGGACGTGGCGGTCAGCATCTACGGCGAGGACTTGCAGGCCCTGAAGACCGCCGGCGACGACCTCGTAAAGATCCTCCGCACAGTGCCGGGTGCGGCTGACGTCAAAGCCGAGCAGTCGGCGGGTCTCCCAGTGCTCAGAATCCGGATCAACCGCGACGCCATCGCTCGCTACGGCATAGACGCGAGCGACGTCTTGGACGCCGTCACGACGATGGGAGGACGCCGCGTCGGAGAGGTCTTCGAAGGACAGCGTCGATTCGCGTTGCAGGTCCGGTATCGCGAGGACGCGCGTTCGAGCGTCGAGGCGATTCGGCAGATCCCCATCGCAGCCCCTGGAGGCGCCCTGATTCCCCTTGGGCAGCTGGCTGACTTGAACGTGGAGGAAGGGCCCGCTCAGATTAGCCGCGACCGCATTCAACGACGACTCACTGTCGAAGCCAACGTACGGGGGCGCGACCTCAGCGGCTTCGTGTCCGAAGCGAAGGCTCGCATCGAAGAGGCCGCCGTCCTGCCCGCGGGCTACTTTCTCGAATGGGGCGGCCAGTTCAAGAACCTCCAAGAAGCGACCGAGCGTCTCATCGTCGCCGTCCCGGTCGCCCTACTCCTGATCTTCTTCCTCCTCTACATGACGTACGGCTCGGCAATGCCTGCGCTGATCGTCTACCTCAACGTGCCGTTCGCAGCGACGGGCGGAATCTTTGCACTGCTGCTGCGCGGCATGCCCTTCTCTATCTCGGCCGGCGTCGGATTCATCGCCTTGTTTGGAATAGCGGTTCTCAACGGCGTCGTGCTGATTTCATACATCCTGCAACTGCGACACGATGGCACACCACTCGACGATGCAGTGAAACGAGGAGCGCTTACACGCCTCAGGCCGGTGCTGATGACAGCAGCCGTCGCGGCTTTCGGGTTCGTCCCGATGGCGCTTGCAACGAGTGCGGGCGCCGAGGTGCAACGACCCCTTGCGACGGTCGTGATCGGCGGCCTGGTGACGTCCACGCTGCTCACACTGCTCGTCTTGCCTGCGGTCTACGCTTGGCTGGGCAAGAAGGAGGCCTAGCAGCGTTCCGC
>CBDURI010000350.1:0-3139 GCA_965369435.1 uncultured bacterium | reverse complement strand
CGTCGAGCAACCAATGGTAGTTGTACAGCACGCCGTAGCCGCCGGCGGAAAAGCCACCGAACAGGGTCACGATCTCGTCCGGACGAAACCCATCGCCACCTTCTTCGTCGATCAGCTTCCAAAGCAGATCTCGAAGCATCCGTATCGAGGACCGCAGATTCACCGCACCAAAACGGGGCAGGCCGAAGTCCTCGACGACGCCCGCGCCTGCAAACACGTCCTGATTGCAGTAGGGCAGGTACACCTTGGTCCAATTGGCGAAGGGGCTTTCGTCCGGGTCGTTGGACATGATTCCAACGCCGGTGTCGCTCACCTCGGTGTCTTGGGCATTGAGCAGGGCCGGGTTCACCCCTGCGCAGTCTTGCTCGCGAAAGCAGACGCCCCCGCCTTCTAGGCCGATGACGATCCTGTCGAGTGGCTGTCCCTCCGGTGCGAGCCGGATTTGGAACGCGTACTCGGTCCCGTCCCCGCAGAGCGTGCCCCACTTGTCGCCATCGACGATGATCTGCTGGTACTCGCCGCGCGGCGGATCCATGTCCACGTTCGAAGGGCCGCACCCCAGAGCGAGCGGTGCCGTATCCTCGTGCGAGGTCGCCACGATGCAATCGACTTGGGCGAGCGCCCGCGCGACGTAGATCTCCGGCGTCACGGCGATGATGAAGTCGAGCCTCGCGGTGCCTTCGCAAGCCGCTTCGATGTCGCTCACCGCAGCCGCGGCCTCTGCATCGGCCTCAGCTTCCAATGCGTCCGGATCGCAGGCACCGGCTGCCAGGCATTCGTTAACCGTCGTCAGCGCGCCGTTCACCAACGCGGAAGCCGTCTCGTGTGCGGTGCGCATGCAAGCCTTTTGGTGGGCCGCTGCATCGGCCCACACGGCGCCTTGGGGACCCCCGAAACTGCGCCATTCGATCGACCCGGTCTCCGATGTGCACGACGTCTGCAACCGGGCAACGAGTGCGTCGACCGTCAGGGAGTTGAACGCCTCATCACTGCAGCTCGCTTCGATGCCATCCTTCAGCGCCGTGAGCGCCGCGTCGAACGCACCACTCGGGCACGCGACATCGGTGTCGAGATAACAGGCGAGCCGTGTCTGGTTCACTGCATCGACACACGCGGCGAGCGCTGCGGGGGCGGCGACGTCACATGCGGCGGGAGGAGCTTGCCCGCCTGAGCCTCCGGTGCTCCCCGAATCGCTCCCACAACCAGCAGTCATCATCCCCAGCAAAGCCAATGACAGGCCAAGCCTCCCTAAGCATCGATTCGTCATGGCCCGGAGACTACACAGTCAGCGCAGGTTGAGCGAGACCGTACATTGGGAGGGTTCTTCGGCGCTAGCCGTGAACCCGATATGGATGGAGCCAGCCGTTCAGGCCGCGTGAGTGCCAGAAACCTCTTGCTGCGTGTCGCGATGCCCCGCCAAGACCGGCGCGCCATCGCGGAAGCGGACCCGCATCTGCATGCCTCGTTCGCCGGGGTTCAGCGAAATGTTGGCGACGAAGTCTGGCTCGAAGCCATCGAGAAGATTGATGTCGACGTTCTGAATCAGGGTCCCGAGGATGATCCGCATCTCCATCATCGCGAACTGCTTGCCGAGGCAAACGCGGGGCCCCCCGGCAAACGGCACATAGGCACCCCTCGGAAGCTGCCGCTCGGACTCGCGGGTCCAGCGCTCCGGCCGGTATTCCGACGGCTTGTCGAAGTACTTCGCGTTACGCCCGGTGGCGAGCGGGCTTATCGCGAGGATCGCGCCCTTCGGGAAGAAGTAGTCTCCCAAACGCAGATCGGTTTGGGCCTCGCGTGCGAAGATCCAGACCGCTGGAAGACGGCGAAGTGATTCTTTGAGGCACATCTCGAGGTACGGAAGGTCAGGCAAATCGTCGGCGCCGATGGCTCTGCCGCCCAGGGTCCGATCGATCTCTGCTTGCGCCTTGGCGAGCTTGTCTCGATTGGTCGCCAGCAGATACCAAGCCCAGGTAAGCGTGTGCGCCGTGGTCTCGTGACCCGCGAAGATGAGCGTCATCAGCTCGTCGCGCATCTGCTTGGTCGACATGCTGCCTTGCTCGTCGGTGGCGAACACGACCTGCGACATGAGATCGCCGCGGTCCTTGTTCTGCTTGCGACGCGCTTCGACGAGGCGTTCGATGACGCCGTCCATCGCGTCGAGCGCCCGCACCATGCGCTTGTTGCGCTCCGACGGCCACCAGCGCGGCGTCGGGATCGGGGTCTGCGCATGATCGATCAGCGCCTCGCAGATGTCTTCCATCGCCTGGTGCACCGTTTCGGAATCGTGCGCGAGGTCCGTATCGAACAGCGTCTTGGCGACGACGCGAAGGGTGAGCTCCACCATCTCTTGCCGGAAGTCGCGTTGCTCGCCGTTCGTCCAACTGCGGACCATGTCGGCCGTGTACTCGGCCATCGTCGGCGCGTAAGCATCGACGCGCGTCTTGTGGAAGCCTGGCATGAGCAACTTGTGCTGCCGCCTCCACGAATCCCCGTCGTTCGGCACGAGCCCGTTGCCTAGGAACGGTCTCCACATCTGCTTCACCACCTTGGGCTTGCCGATGTACTTGGCGTGCGTGACGTTGATCGCGTTGACGATCTCCGGGTCGCGAATGAAGTAGGACTGCCCGGTGAGCACGCGCGTCACGAACACGTCGCCGTACTTCTCATGTGCCTCGAGCAGGAACTCGGCCGGGTTCCGCTGGAAGTCGAAGGTCCCGCCCCAGAGCCAGTGCCCCTTGTGACGGGGGATGGGCTTCAGGGGCGGCAGATTCCCTTGTGGTTCGACCAGCAGGGTCATTATTTACACAAAGTAAACTTATCCTCGTCGCTCCGCAACTTAACAAACTGTAATGTTAGCCGAACTACAGGTTCGTGTTCCAGAGGCTCCCAAGGCTTTGATTCGCGTAGGAACCGACGGCACCGCCCGAGGTTTCGGCCTCCTCCTGACTATCCCAGAGAGCGCCCAGACCCTGCTCTGCGTAGACCGGTCCATCGAGACCCCCAGTGGGAGCCTTCTCGCGGGCGACCCAGAGGTTGTCGAAGCCCGGCTCATCCTGGACCTGAGCGTTGAGGCTCGAGCCCTGCTGAACGCCGACCCCGGCGCAGCCGACGGTGCCGAGGGAGAGAACGATTCCGA
>CBDURI010000349.1:0-3139 GCA_965369435.1 uncultured bacterium | reverse complement strand
CTCGGAATTCGTCGAAAACGCCCCGTTTCCCTCCGCGGTACGGCTTTCTTCTTTGGCGCTGCCGCCTGGTCATCTACAACGTGCGTGACGAGGAGTCGTGAGCACAGGAGTAGGCCAGACCACCGATAGCCGGGAGTTTCTGCAGCAACGGGTCGCCGCGTTCGGGCGCGTCGTGGCGGTCATCTTGTTTTTCTCTTTGGTCGGCCGGGTCCTCTTGGGCGTCGCGTTCGGCTATTGGCGAGGGGAGCTCGCACATCCCTCCCTATGGGCTCACGCGGTCGCCTGGATTCCCGTCGCTTGCGTGTGGCTCATCTGTCGTTCGCGTCCTTTGGAAACACGAACCATCCACCTCGTTGAAGGTGTTGGGTTGGTGCTGACGAGCATCTGTCTCGTCGTCATGGGCGTGAATCTACCAGCGGCGGCCGGCGCTGCGACGACTACCGCGTACGCGCTTTCGTTTGGGCTCGTTGCGCGCGCGGTTTTCGTGCCCAGCACAGCCAGGCACACGGTTTGGCTCGGGCTCGCGATCGGGATTGCCCTCGTCGTCGCGGTCTATCAAAACTTTCTCACCGTGGATCTGGAAGTCTGGAACAGCCATGGGTTCTTTCGCACGATCGAAGACAAGTCCACGCTCGCGCGAAGCCAGGCCATACAGATCGGATTCGCGTGGTCACTCACCACGCTGCTTGCCGCCTGGACGACACGGGTGATCTACGGGTTGCGTAAGGATGCGCGCGACGCCAGGAAGCTTGGTCAGTACATCGTCGAAGAAAAGATCGGGGAGGGCGGGATGGGCACCGTCTACCGAGCGCAGCATGGGCTGCTCAAGCGACCGACCGCCATCAAGCTCCTGGGCCCCGAGCGCAACACTTCGGAGGACATCGACCGTTTTCGACGCGAAGTGCAGATGACCGCGAAGCTCAAGCACCCCAACACGGTCACGATTTACGACTACGGATGCACGGACGACGGGACCTTCTATTACGCCATGGAGTTGCTCGACGGCGTCACGCTGCTGGAGATCGTGCAGGCAGGGGGACAGCTTCCGGGGCCCCGGGTGGTCCACATCATGAGGCAGGCCGCGATGGCTCTGCACGAGGCGCACACGATCGGCCTCGTGCATCGTGACATCAAGCCCAACAACATCATGATGACGCAACAGGGTGGCGCTTATGACGTTACCAAAGTGCTCGATTTCGGTTTAGTGAAGAGCGTCGACTCCGATGCCGACGCGACCAAGACATGGTCCGAAGGCCTCATTGGCACGCCGCGCTTCATGAGCCCGGAGCAGATATTGGATCCCCCGTCGGTCGACGCGCGATCGGACCTCTATGCGCTCGGCTTGGTCGGGTACTACCTGCTGACCGGGCGCTTCGTATTCGAGAGCACAAACCCCGTCGAGATCTGCGCGCAGCACTTGAGCGCGATACCCGATCCCCCTTCCGCTGTGACGGAGTGTGATGTAAACCCCGGTCTCGAACGCATCATCATGCAATGCTTGGAGAAGAAACGCGATGACAGGCCCGCATCGGGAGCAGAGATCGCGGAGCAACTTCAAGGTCTCACTGTGGACCCGTGGTTGCAACGACATGCGGCACAATGGTGGGAGAGCGAGGGCAACACAATCATCATGAGCAGAGACAGCGGCGCTGAAGTTGGCAGCCTCGCCACGATTCGGGCGGAGCGGGTTCGTACCGACGCATGATGGCGGAGGCAAGACCCACCGACCCTGTCGACCTCGTCGCCGCGATGGCGGCGGACGATTCAGGTGCACCCCTCAAGGAGTTCTACACGCTGTATGCGAGCACCGTTCTCGCCCTCCTGATGAAGATGCTTGGATCCCGAGCGGAGGCTGAGGAGATCTTGCAAGATGTCTTCGTCGAGCTCTGGCGGCGCGCACCTCAGTACGACAGCTCGAGAGGTGGCGTGGTGGCTTGGGTCGTCACGGTCGCGCGAAGCCGCGCACTCGATGCGTTGCGCGCCCGCTCACGGCGGTACGGTAACAATCAGCAGCAGTTCTTCAGCGACAGGCACGGGATCCGCACCGATGGAGGGCGGCCCGATGTGCTCGTCTCGTCCACGCGTTGGCATCAGGCTCTAAGACAAGCGTTCCAGCGTTTGAACGAGGACCAACGGTCCGTGCTCGAGCTCTCGTATTTTCTAGGCATGTCTCACGGTCAGATCGCCGAGACACTCAACCTTCCGGTCGGCACCGTGAAGTCCCGGATCCTCGCCGGTATGCGTGAGCTCCGTACGATGCTCCCCATCATTCACCGGAGCATGGTCGCATGAGTGACGAAAAAGAACGCGCCGAGCTTCTTGCCGCTCTCCATGCGGCTGGCGCGGCCTCGGACGAGGACGAAACGGAGCTGCGGGCGCTGCTAGAGGCGGATCCAAGCCTCGAAAAGATCGTCAAGGATTTCCAGGATTCGATTGCAGCGCTTGCTTCGAGCTTCGACCCGCTCGAGACCCCGCCCAAAACCTTCGCGCAGATCCAAAAGAAGATCGCCCGGGAACGAGGTGGCTTCCTCAGTCGGCTGCGCACTTGGTTTTCGAAGCTTTGATTCGCGTGGTGGCGCACGAAAAAAGCCGGCCCCCCGAAGGGGACCGGCTCGAGAGATGACAGCCGAAGGGGGAAGGCGTGCGACGCGGGTCGCTCGGGCCTAGAAAGGAGCCACCACCAAGGTGTATTCGACCATCGTCTGCACCTCGGGGACGCCTTGCACGTACACGCGAGCCAACTGAACCTGGTCGTTGCGAATCGTGACGAAGAACTCGCCTTCGTTGCAGTCGATGGGCGGTCCGGTGATTCGCGTAGCGTCGTTCCCGTCGACGTTGAGCAGCTCGACACGAGCGAAGACGTTCTCGTCCCCGTAGACATCGCAGTCGATGGAGACCGTGATTCTTTGGTTCGGATTGCTGTTGTTCGGGAGCTCGAACTGGATGAAGTCCTCGTTGTCGCCGTCCTCGGCCGAGATCTGGTCGGTGTATACGATCTCGCGGGTGTTGGTGATGCTCAGGAACTCGTCGACTGCCGGATTCGCCGCGCTATCGTTGTCGAACGGAGCGATCAGGTCCTCGACGATCTCGTCCTCGACGACTTCGTCCTCGAGCACCTCGTCGTCGAACTCTCCGTCGA
>CBDURI010000348.1:0-3144 GCA_965369435.1 uncultured bacterium | reverse complement strand
ACGGAGCCCTCCAAACGACGGCGTCGGTCATCGCCTCTGACGGCGTCGGTCGCCGCCGAGCGCGATCTTGACGGGACGTGCCCTCAGCTCCGGCACCTACGGGTAGGAAGCGGCCAACGCCTCGATGAAGGCATCCAGTTGGTCGCCCGGTAGCGCGTTGATGCCTGCTGCAGCGGCGCGACCGCCGCCTGTCGGGAACTGGCGGCAGAGCTCGTCGGCGCCCTGTTTGTTTTCGAGGGGTGCACGAACACTGACGAGGTACGTGCCGTCGGGGCGTTCGGTGAGGACGGCGTGGGCTCGTGCTGGAGAGGCGTTGGCGAGGTCGTTGCTATAGACACCTGACACGCGTCGGGCCCAGGTTTCGTTGGGGAGGATGAAGACCGCGGTCTTGTCGGATTCGCGGTGGGGTTTCACTGCGGCGGCTGCCGCCATGTCTTGTCGGTAGCCTGATTCGAGCTTCTCGAAGGTCTCTCGCGCCTCCTCGATGAAGGCAAACGGAGTCGCATGCGGAAGCACCAGCTCGAACAGCTCGGCGGGTGCGAAGTGCAGGTCTTCCAAGGAAGCGCCGTACCCGTTGTAGTTCATGTAGATGCCGAGGTTCTCGAGCAGCGTGAGCCTTTCGTCGGTAAGGCCAAGGGGCTCCGCGATGGTGTGCGCGCTTGCTTTGAGGTTGTCGCCGAAGGCGCCGGTCACCGCCCACTCGACGTGCTGCCCCTTCAAGTGCCCATTGACGAGGAGGCTCGTGCACACGTTCGAGTCGGTATCGATGAGGGTCGTGAGCTTGTCGCTCTCAGGAATGTCACCGGCAAAGTGATGGTCGACGTAGAATATCTCCGCGCCCGCTTCGATCGCCCTCAGCACGCCTTCGCGATTCTTGTCGAAGCTGATGTCGAGGGCCGTGATTCGATCGCCCGCAGCGACGTCGGCCTTTGCAACCAAAGCGATGTCCCGTTTGACGCCGGTGATGAGGGTGCTGTCCCGCGGCTCTGCGTTGCGGAGCTGGGTGAGCGCGCAAATGCCGTCCGCATCACCGTTGAAGATGTCGATGTCGGCCATGGGCATTTCTAGCTGAGAGGCGTGGAGCGCGCCAATATCGACGAAGCCAGGCGCGCGCGATCACAAACGGAATGCTGAACAAGACGTGTCGGAGCCGAATCCCGCTCTGCTCCGCTCCGTAGACGGGACGCACCGGGACCTCAGCGACGCGCAGGCCAGCGAGCGTCAGGCGACTCAGTACATCGTTCGGGTACCCATAGCCCTTCCACACACCGTCCCAATCGAGGCCTTCTTTCGTGCGGCGGTTCATCGCCACGTAGCCGCACTGCGAATCGTGCAGGTCTACGCCAAGGGCTCGCCTCGTCAGTAGCGAGAACAACTGATTACCGAGCCAGCGATGCCAGGGCATGGCCCTGATCGCGGCGGGCCAAGCGAGACGGTTGCCTTTTACGTAGTCGGCTGCGCCTTCGATCAGCGGCGCCAACAAGGCGGACAAGTCTGCGGGGTCCATCTGGTCATCGGCCGCCATCACGGCGGTGAGATCCGCTCCGAGCGAGAGCGCGTGCCTACACCCGGTCGTCACCGCGGAGCCAACACCTTGATTCGTCTGGTGCTCGATCAACTCGACCGGGCGCTCGACAGCTCGTGCGAGCATCGCGGTCGCATCTTCGCTCCCGTCGTCGACGACGATGATGTGGTCGACGAACCGAGGGACGTTCTCGAGCGCGGCACGGATCAGCTTTGCTTCGTTGTAGGCCGGCATCACGACCGCGATTCGTCTACCCGCAAGCATGAGCGACTGGCTATCGTCTTGGGATTGGCAGGTCAAGCACTTGCAGCGCGGCTCGGTGCAACGTACGCCCTCGAGGAATGGCTGAAGTCCTCTTCGTATCCAAGCCGGTCGCGCCGCCTTGGAACGACAGCAGCAAGAACCTGGTCCGCGACATCGCGGGGCATCTCAGACGCTATTCCCCGGTGGTCATGGGCCGCCCCGGCCAGGCGTGCCCGATCGACGGCGGGCGCTTGGAAACGGTGTACGGCGCCGCGAGCGCTACGGGGTTCGCGCCGAGCGCACGCGACAACCTGGGTGTCTTGCGCCACTTGCTGTTCGGCCGGTCGGCCGATCTCTGGCACTTCTTTTTCGCGCCCAACCGGAAGAGCTCGGCCGCCGGTCGCCTTGCGGGTACGATTCGGCGAGTTCCGAGTGTCCATACCGTGTGCAGCGTGCCCGCCGAGGGTGTGAAAGTCCGCAAGCTGCTGTTCGCGGACGCGACCGTCGTGCTGTCTCGGTTCGCGTATGAACGGTTCCGCCAGGAGGGCGTCAGTGAGAGCGCCCTTCGAGTGATTCCGCCATCGGTGCCGCCCCTCGCGGAGCCCACAGCAGCTGAACGGGCGGCACTGCGAGTGAAGCACGACCTCCCGACAGACGCGCCCATTTGGATTTATCCGGGGGACTTGGAGTTCGGCGGTGGCGCCGAGATCGCGCTCCGGGGCTTCGCGGCATGGGGTCGCCCGGATGCGGTGCTGCTCATGGCCTGCCGAAGGAAGACGCCTCGCGCGGACGAAGCGCTCGCGGGGCTCGTCGCAAAGACCAAACGATGGGGCATCGAGTCCCAAGTCGACTGGGTCGGAGAAACCCGCGCCATCCACGAGCTCCTCGCTCTCAGCGACTTCGTCGTCATGGTGAACCAGAGCGCCTATGCCAAGATGGACTACCCGCTCGTGGCGCTCGAATCGATGTGCCTGGCACGTCCGGTGCTCGTGGGCGCGGGAACCCCATCCGCAGAGCTCGCGGACGGCGGGGGCGCGATCGTGGTGGAAACCGACGGCGAGGCCCTGGCGGCGGCCATCGAGAGCTTGAGCACCAATGAAGGGCTCTGCGCCGAAATGGGTGCCAAGGCACGTACGTTGGCAACCTCCAGGTTTTCGCCGCAAGAAGTCGCTGCGGCGTACGAGCTGCTCTACGGAGAGATCCATGGGTGACGCGTCCGAACAGAAGGCCAGGCGCTACTACGACGACTTCAGCGACTCGTACGAACGCGGGCGTGGCCACGGCTATCATCGGATGATCGACGACCTCGAGGTTCAGGTCACGACGCCCTACGCTCGAGACGCACGCGTGCTCGAGCTCGGTTGCGGCACTGGCTT
>CBDURI010000347.1:0-3160 GCA_965369435.1 uncultured bacterium | reverse complement strand
GAGTGGTACCACAAGCAGGCTCAAGACGAGTATGATGGCGTCAAGGAGGTGAGCAAGCCGCTCACTCTGGCAGAGCGACGCAAGCGGCTTGCCGCAGCATAGATGGACACCAGTTCCGACACAGACAGCCCGGCGACGCCGGATGAAATCAGAGCGCGCATTCGCAGCGAGCACGCACAGATCTCTGCACTGCTCGCGCGCGTCGAAGCATTGACCGAGCGCGTCGCAAAGGACGATCCGAAGTCGATGATCGCGTTGCGCGACGAGCTTTTGGCCCTCGGCGAAGTGCTGCTCGCGCATCTACACTACGAAGAGTACCAACTTCCCTCGCTGGCCAAAGGCAAGGTCGACGAGATGGTGCAAGACATGCAACGGGAACACCAGGCGCAGCGAGAGATCTTCGACAGCGTCATTCGTGACTTGGACGAGACGGCGGTTGGGTCGAAGCTTGTCGTCGGTGTTCGCGAGCTGTCGCGCGCGATCCGGGACGACATGGAGCACGAGGAACGGGAGCTGCTGAGCGAGCCGTAGATGGGAGCAAGCGTATGAAGATCATGTACAACGCAGCGACCTGCAACCACTACGGCGCCTGCGTGGAAGAGGCTCCCGAGGTTTTCTCGTTTACGGAAGACGGCAGCCTCTTGATCCAAACTTATGACGTCCCTCCCAACCTCGAGACCAAAGTCCGAGACGCCTGCATGATGTGCCCGACTCAGTCGGTGCAAATCGAACAAGAGTGACGCAGCGACGCTACCAGTGGTCCGGACGCCTTCGGCGACTGTTTGTCCCGTCCCACCGCCCCCACGCTATCGCCTAGATCCGGGTGAGCAGCTTCGTCGTCAACATACGCGAGGACGCGATGATGGCGGTCATGGTGTGGCTTGCGGCGCTGGTTGGGTAGCCTGATGAGTCGAAGACGTAGACGTCGCGAGTACCGTAGACCTGGCCGTTCAGGTCGGCTCCGCCGTCGCGCTCCGATGCCGCAAACCGCACCGTGCCTTGTTGGTGAGCGCTGATCATCGGCGCGGTCGCGGGCGCAAAGGTCAGCTGTTGGGCCTTTTTGGCGTCGCGCGTCGAACGAATGACCAACGGCGGAGAGGTTGGAACCAACACCTCTCGTGCGCCGGCTTCGAGGTAGACCTTCGCAGCCGTTTCGGCCGCGTGACGTAGGCGCTCCCGATGGTTGTCACGCTGCTCGTAGCGAATCGTCATCCGACCGTCTCGGGCAACTTCGACCTGGCCAGATGGTTCGTCCGGGGCCAGGAGGAGCGAGGGCGCCATTCGGTCGTACTGCGCCATGTTCTGCATTCCGGGCGCCCCGGAGAAGGGCAACATGGTCGACACGATGCCCGGTGTGCCCATGATGCCTTCGATGCGATACCCCCAAAGCCCGAACTCGGCGTTGTCTTCCTCTTCGAACTCAGTGACCGCGTACGACTGCGGAACCCCGTCGAAGGCTGCGATCCGCTCGTCGAACACGCCGATGATGGAGAGCTGAGGCTGCAGCATGAGATTCTGCCCCACGTGGGAGTTCCCCACTCCGGAACGGAGCAACAGTTGAGCCGACGCGATGGCGTTGGCCGCGACGATGACGATCTTCGCTCGGACTGTGAGCTCGCCCCGCTCGTGGTAGCCAGCCGGATCAAGCGTGCGAACCGTCACTTCCTTGAGCTCCTGGTTGGCGTCGTCGATTCTGACAGCACGCGCCCGAGTGAAGATGCGCGCGCCCGCCTCGATCGCTTTGGGAAGCGCGACCATCCGCGGGTTTCGCTTGGCGTGGACTGGACAGCCGATCATGCAGGTTCCGAGACCGCGACAACCCACTCGGTTGTGCATCATCACCTCGCCCCGGAGTCCAAGGCCTTCCGCCCCCTGGCGAAGCTTGTTGTTCGCGCTGTTGACCAGGCTCTCCGGGATGCGGCTCGCGGAGAGATCGCCGAGCGCGTCGTCCGTGAAGCGCTTGAACCGTTCGGGCGCGAAGTCTTCGAGTCCGTACTTGGTCACCCAGTGATGGAGCACGCCCTCGGGGATCGGAACGACGTCACAGGTATTGATCACCCCGCCGCCGCCGAGGACTCTGCCTTGCAAGACACTGATGGAGAGGTCGTGGGAAGCTCGCCCTCCCCGGTCCATGTAGAGCTGGTCGTACATCGCGCGATCACGTTGGGTTCGCTCGGGTCCGGCGAGGTCACGGCCTTCCTCGAGCACGACAACCTCGTGCCCAGCCTCTGCAAGAAGACGCGCCGCGGTTGCCCCGCCGCAGCCTGACCCAATCACGCAGATCTCGGTCGTAATCACCTCAGGCAGCGGCTGCATCGACAGATCGGCGATCCCTTCCGTCATGGCGTGACCCCCGGCGTCCGTTTCATCGACGGGCCCGGGTAGCCAATGTACGGCCACACCTCCTCATGGTCGAAGTACACCAAGTTGAAGAACTTCCGCATCGCGATGCTGACCTGCCGCCGTAGCAAGTTGTCGCTAAGGGCCCACTCGTTCCAATGCTCGCTTCGTTCATCGACGTCTAGCCGGGAAAACGTCGTCACTCGCTTGTCGAATGCCAATGGACCGAACTCGATCAACACGAGCGCCTTTCGAAGGTCTTGGATGTTGTGCTCGGGCTCGTCCGCCAGGAAGTCATCGAATGCACGGGGAAGGTCCATCGGCAGCACGTCGATCGGAACGGCGTCGGTCGTCGGAAGCATGACTTCGACTAGGCTTTGCAACGTGCGGTACTCGTGTGCGTCCAGCAGGCGCAGCCCTTCGACGTTGGGCGCTCGGCCGCGCAAGGCCAGAAGACCACCACCCGCAACGCCCAACACCGCGCCACCCGCCACCAGGCTGACCTTCAGGAACCGACGCCGGGAAAGAAAACTGAAGAGCCCGTCGCGTGCAGTTTCTTCGCTTGGTACGTCTCCCATCGCCTCGGGGGATCTTGTGCCCTTCTCCTGCCGGCGCTGCAAGTAAATCCGCCATGCCCGTGCTATAGAACGAAGCATGAGTGGCGGCGCCGACGAAATGAAGGCATTTCGCGGGCTGCAAGCCGACCTTGCCGCCCGGTGGGCGCTCGCCGACGGTGTCGGTCCGGAGCCGAGAGACATCGTCGTCATCCCTTCGCTGTCGTTCGACGGTATCGACACGGTCTCCATCGACGGCGTGATTC
>CBDURI010000346.1:0-3163 GCA_965369435.1 uncultured bacterium | reverse complement strand
ACGAAAGACCATTCGAGAAGCGGTGGGGTCAACGCGGGAATCTCGGGAGTGTCTGAGGGAGGAGCGCCCTGGTCGATCACGAGAAGCGAGACCTCGATGTCGTCCTCGGGGTCGGGTCTCGCGCGACCGGGCTGGCCCTCTACCTCGACCACCGCGGCGACGACCCGAAGGTCGGTTACCGCCCAGGCGGGAAGGAAGCTCTCGCTACAGCCGACCACGAGGCACAGCGCCATCAGAGCCAAACGGGACCTATCGTCCGTCATAGCTCGCCCCTGATTCCAAGCGCGGGGATAATCGGAAGTCCGAGCAGCGGGGTCTGCTGGCTAAAGTCGTAATTGAAGATGATGCCTTCCTGGTTCTGCTGATTGTAAGCGTTTCGGATATCGAGGAACACGGCGAGCTTCCAGCCGTCGAAGATCCACTTCTTTTGGATGCGGATGTCGAGCTGGTGGAACAGCGGGTTTCGCAACGTGTTCACGCGGCCGTCGATCGGGATGTAGACATCGTTGAGCGCGTCGTAGATCGAACCGATGACGGGGGTGTTGGGGTTGCCACTGACCACGCGAAAGGTGCCGCCGATCTCCCAGTTGCGCGGGAAATTGTAAACAAACGCGGCCGTCAGGATGTGCGTTTGATCGAAGTCGAACAATCGCCAGGGCTCGAGCGGACCATCCTTGCGTTCGCTTCGCGAAAGGGTGTACGAAAAGTAGCCGAAGTAGTGTCGCCCCGTCGCCGGACGAATGTTGACGCTGAATTCGGCCCCGTAGATGCGCCCGATCCCGCCGGTTACGTAGAATGGCGCTTCGCCGTTCGGGGTTGATATCGCCCTGTCCCACAGATACTTGTAGAAGCCTTCGACGCCGAATCGAGCGCCCGGAAGCGCGTCGTACTCCCAGCCGGCGCCTACATGCACCGCCTGGATTGGATCGAGATTGGGGTTTCCGATGGTGCTGTCGGACTCTTGAATCTCGGGCGGCTGACTAAAGACGCCGACGCCGAGCTTGACCCGCATGTCCTTGGCGACGGTGAAGATCGTGGTGACGCGTGGGTCGACGGTAAACGCGGTGATGTCACTGAAATAGTCCATTCGGAGGCCGAGGATGAGCTCGGTCACCTTGCCCAACTTCAGGCCCGACTCGAAATAGACGCCGGGACGAAAGATCGTGGTGTCCACGTCGGCGAACACGTCATCTTGAGCCGCCAACGAACCCTGTTGGCTGCCCGCCCCCTCTTGGGCCTGAGGCTGCGGCCCGAAGTACGTCAGGTCGATGGGTGCGGTGTACACGTCCAACCCTGCAATCAGCCGCACCCTGTCGCTGATCTGGTAGCGCCATTCGCCGCGGCCATAGGTCTGAATGAAGGTGCCGTCGAGCCGGAATGCGTCGCCGAGTGCGAACTTGATCTTGCTGGGACCTACGTTGAACGTGAGCTCCTGGTCAACCTTGTCTCCGACCCGCCGGGTCCAATCGATTTGGTTGTTGTAGAAGGAGGTGCCGAGTTGTGTGTCGCCTCGAATGGCAGGGTCGTCGCCCGCTGCCTCGTCCAAGATGAGCTCGAGCCGGTCGTTGGACCCGTAAGCAGAAATGCGCACGCGGTCTCGTTTTGTCGGGACGAAGTTGAGCTTGAACTGATAGTCGATGTAGACGGGTGCCTGGCGCACCCCCACGTCGTCAGGAAGCAGCGCGGGCAAGAAGAGGTCGAGGATGCTCCGTCGAAGGCCGCCCGAGATGCTGATCTTATCGCTGAGCGGCGCCTCGACGGTCACGAACGTGTCGATGACCGAGATCTCAGCCACGCCATGCACACGATCTCGCGCCGGGTCCCGAGTCGTCACCTCCAAGATGCCACCGGTCCGACGGCCGTATCGGACGGAGAAGTTGCCGGGATAGAAGTCGATCTTCTCGAGCATGTACGAGTTGTAGACGCTGGTCAGGCCACCGAAATGATAGATCAGCGGCACGGGCACCCCGTCGATGAACGACTCGCTGTCCCCGGGCGCTGCGCCGCGGACGATCAGTAGCCCAATGCCGAACGGCGGTCTGGCGACGCCAGGCAGAAGCTCTACCGCCCGAAGCGCATCGCCGCGCGTACCGGGAATACGCGTCAGCTCTTCTTTATCGATGGTGCGCTTCACCACCTCGCGGGGCGGCGCATCGATCACCGCCGTCTCGCCGAATCCACGGTACGCCTTTCTCTTCTTCGCGCCGAGCCGGTAGATGACCTGGGTGACCTGCCCGGCGACGATCTCTTCCTCGACCCCGAGGTCGCCGTACTCGCCCCCGAGTACGTTGACCTCGTATTTGCCCGGCTCGAGATCGGTTGCCACGAAGGTGCCATTCGAACCCGAAACCAGATCGCGAACGAGCTCGCCCCGTTCGTTCGCGATCTCGATCGCTACGGAGCCAGCAGCGCTATCGTCCTCTGCGAGCAGGATCGTTCCGGACAGCCACCCCGTCGTCATCTCCTCGGGTGGCGCCCTCAGCTCGAACACGTACCGGTAACGAATGCGAGAGGCGATCGGTTCCCAGTCTGTGCGCGCGGGCTCGAAGACGAACTGGCGCGCGGCCGCGAGCGCGGCTGCATCGAACGACTCACCCGCAGATCGCGCCACGCTCACCTCGGTAACGAGACCATCTTTGCCGACCACGATATCGAGCTCGACGACCGCCTCCACGGGCTCCTCGCCCTCGGCATCGGGGTGGGCCGCCTCGACAAAACGCACGAGCTTCGGTGGCGTGACGAGCGGCTTGCTCTGCGCCTCGGGCGTCTTCTGCGCGTACGCCCCACTCGCTAGAACGCTCACGACCAGAACCGCACCGAGTAAGCGAAGCACCCTCGCAGCATACGAAGGCCGCGTTACCGGTACAAACGGAACCGCGGGCGCAAAGACCGGACAGCTCAGTCTGAAGACCGAAGCGCCGCCAGCCACTCGCCACTGAGCACGAACTTCGGAAACTTGTAGAACTGCTCGGAGAAGATGCGTTTCACGAAGTCGCCGGGGCCATCGAACGGCAAGGGCGGGTTGGGCTCTTTCTTGTGACCAGCGCCCTGGACGGCGATGGACACGAGGGGCAACGCAAGGCCAATCGATGCCGCAAGCCAGCGACCCTGCATAGCCGAAGACAGCGCGTAAAGGACGCCCACGACAAACAGCGGCACCACA
>CBDURI010000345.1:0-3185 GCA_965369435.1 uncultured bacterium | reverse complement strand
AGTGCCAGCGACAGTGTCGGCGTTTAGGCGCGCCTCAGGCGTTGCGCTGCGAGGGCCCCTTCGACGATCATCCACAGCAGCAGCACTAGTAGTAGCGACGCCAATGCGGCTAGCGGGGCGTTGCCTTCAGCGAGGAAGCCCTGGAGGTTGGTGAAGAGGGCCAAGCCCGCGACGGGCGTGACCAGCAGCATCGGGATCACCAGCGGCCAAACCGGTCGCTTTCGCGCGAAGAAATAGAGTGCCAGGGTCATGAGTGTGAGTGCGGCAAGCAGTTGATTGCTTGCGCCGAAGATCGGCCACAGTACCCAGCCTACGGCTCTAGGTTGGCCGGTGGCGGGGTCCGGGGTTTCGGCGAGCGCAAGGTACATCGCCGGGACGACCGCGATGATCGTCGCGATGTAAGGGTTGGTGAGAGGCTTGATGCGGAGCACCGTGCCAAGCTCGCTGAGAATGAACCGTTGGATGCGCGTTGCGGTGTCGAGCGAAGTGGCGGCAAAGGCGATGACCAGAACAGCCATCAAGGTCCGGGCGAGCTCTGAGGACAAACCAACCGCTTCGAGGAAAGCACCGCCGCCGAGCACGAACGCGGCTGCTTTGTTGCCGCCGGCGTGCGCCCAGCTGTCGTAGTAGACCGCCCAGCTCAGATCATCGACGACGCCCTGGCCGGGGAGGGCGCACGCGCCGACCAAGCCTATGCCTGCGACTGCGGCAAGCGTCGATGCGAGCGCAAGTGAACCTTCTCCGAGCATTCCGCCGTACCCAATCAGGCGAGAGTCGGACAGCCGCGAGATCTGCTTCGACGTCGTACCTGAAGACACGAGGCCGTGGAATCCGCTGATCGCCCCGCACGCTATCGTGACGAACAAGATAGGAAAGATCGAGGGGGCTCCGGCTTCGGCGGTGCGGTAGACCGGGGCGTCGAAATTAGGGTGCGCGATCAGGACGCCGAGGAACAAGAGCCCCAGCCCGACGAAGAGCTGGTGGCTGTTGATGTAGTCGCGCGGTTGGAGCAGGAGCCAGACCGGCAGGAGACTGGCTATCGCCGAGTAAATTAGCAGAAAGATGATCCAGCCGGTCGTCGCTGTATGTTGATCGACCCCCATTGCCACGAAGTCGACCGGAACCTTCGTGCCCACCCAAACGAAGAGGTAGAGCACAGCGAGCGCGATTAACGACGGCCAGAGGATCTTCACGCGACGTTTGTAGACGAGCCACCCGATCACGACGGCGACGATGATCTGAATGTTGATGGGGATGACGCTGGTCGGTTGGCTGACGAACAGTCCGGCGATCGCCATCGCGAAGACGGCGAGAACGAGCCAGATCAGGACGAGCACGAAGCACATGAACAGGATGCGTGCCCGCCCGCTGATCGTCTGGGCCGTGATGTCGGCGATCGAGCGGCCCTTTTCGCGCACGCTCGCGACCAGTGCGCCGAAGTCGTGTGCGGCGCCCATGAAGATCGTTCCAAGCACGACCCAAGCGAGCGCGGGGCCCCAGCCCCAGTACGCGGCGACGCACGGCCCGATGATCGGCGCGGCTCCTGCGATCGACGTGAAGTGGTGTCCGAACAGTACGGCACGCTGCGTGGGGACGAAGTCGACGCCGTCTTCGAGCTCGTGCGCTGGGGTGACGATGTCCTCTTGGTCTTGGTAGATACGCTCGCCGAGGAATCGTGCGTAGAATCGATACGCGATGAGGAACGAGCCGAGGACCAGAGCTGCTGCCAACGCTGCCATTCGTCGCGTTGGTGGGCTTTTTTTGGATTTTGGTCAAGCACAATCCCGCTTTCCTTTGCGACGAAAAACGCTAAGGTCCCGGCATGAGTGGGCCCTTTCGACCTCACGGCGTGTGGACCGCCCTGGCGACGCCGTTCTCGACGGATCGTCAGATCGACTACGAGTCGCTGCGTCGGCTCATCGAGTTTCAGGTGCAAGAAGGCGTCGACGGCGTGCTTCCGTGCGGCACGACGGGCGAGTCGCCTACCCTTTCATGGCAAGAGCACGACGCGGTCATCGACGCCTCGGTGCGCGCCGTGGAGGGTCGTGTTGGCGTCCTTGCCGGCGCGGGCAGCAACAACACGCAGGAGGCGATTCGCGCGACCACCCAGGCCAAGGAAGCCGGCGCTACCGCGGTGTTGTTGGTGGACTGCTACTACAACGGCCCGTCGAGCCTCGAGCTGCGCACGGAGTATTACGAGCGAATCCTCGAGAATGTGCCCGATATTCCGGTCGTGCCCTACGTGATTCCGGGGCGAAGCGGGTGCGCGCTTTCGGCAGCGGACCTCGCCATTTTGCACCTCAACGACTCCAAGCGAGTGCCTGCGGTGAAGCAAGCGACCGGTGATCTCGAGCGCATGCGTCTGGACCGTCAGCTCGCGGGGC
This sequence comes from uncultured bacterium, assembly GCA_965369435.1. Classification (GTDB taxonomy): domain Bacteria; phylum Myxococcota_A; class Polyangia; order Polyangiales; family Houyiibacteriaceae; genus SG8-38. Next base: position 801 of record CBDURI010000345.1, on the reverse strand, counting down.
CCGCCTTAGCCATTCTGTCGGGTGACGACGACCTGACGCTCACCATGATGGGAGACGAGGACATTCGCGCGTGCGGCGTGATCAGCGTGATGTCGAATATCGTGCCGGGTGCCATCAGCTCGATGGTCCGCGCACAGGTGGCCGGCGACACCGAGGAGAGAGAGCGGCTCGCCCAGGCGCTCGCTCCGTTGCTTCGCACGGTGACCTGCTCGGTCTCTGCAGTCCGGACGCTGCCGAGCGGGCAGAGCGTCGAGGTCACAGACAAGTTTAGAAACCCCGTCCCGCTGAAGACCATGATGGCGGGGCTCGGAATGCTTGCGTCCACCAGGCGCCCACCGCTTGGTCGCATGAGCCCGACGGCAGTTGCGCAGTGCCGAGATGCCCTGCGCGAAGTGCACACCGCCGACCCAGGCATCCTCGGCCCGATCGAGGAGGCGTTCGACGTCCGCATCGACCAGCGCCTGGGAGATGATGCGAGATGGTCAGCGCTCGCCCGTTGAGGGGACCGTGTACCGCGCGCTGATTCGCCCGCTGCTGTATCTGCTTCCGGCGGAGACCGCTCATCATCTTGCGTTTGGTTGTCTGCGATTGCTAACGGCGATTCCAGGGGTGCTGTCGCTCCTGCGGCGCGTGTTTCACAGCGGTGATGAAGCGCTTCGTGTTCGAGCCCTCGGCATCGATTTCCCGAACCCAATCGGGCTGGCGGCGGGCTTCGACAAGGATGCTGTTGGCTACGAAGCGCTAGGCGCCATGGGCTTCGGCTTCATCGAGGTAGGGACACTGACTGGACAGCCGCAGCCG
>CBDURI010000344.1:0-3192 GCA_965369435.1 uncultured bacterium | reverse complement strand
CCCTAGTCGTTCAGGCCCATCAGTGATCCTGGATTCATGATGTTGTTGGGATCGAAGTGGCGTTTGAGCGCCCTCAGGACGTCCATCTGCTCCTTGCCCAGATGCTCTTGCATCCACGGAGCGAACAGCTTGCCGACGCCGTGATGGTGCGTGGGCGACCCGCCCGCGGCGACCATCCGATCGACGACGCCGTTGCGGAGTGTTTGGAACTCGCGCTTGGACGTGAAGCGGGTCCCGAAGATGGCGTACAGATTGGTCCCTTGCGGATAGAAGTGGGAGGCGTGCGTCAAGCACATCGTATCGGGATGGCTCTTCACGAACTCGCGGATGGCCGCGTACACCGTGTGGATGTTGTCCCAGGTAACCGGCGTCTCCACGGTGTCGATCATGACATCGAAATCCATCATGTCTTCGCGTAGGAAGGGATGACTGTAACGGTCCTTTTCCCACATTCGCGTGGGCCAACCCGAGAGGTAGAGGGCCCCATGTTGGCGAGCGATCTTGCGAACCATCCTCTTCACGTGTTTCGCGTAGCCCTTCTCGCCTTCGGCGGTTCCCATCAGCAGGCAGCGCTGGTCCTTTTTCAGACCACGTGATCGCAAGATTCCATCCACGACGCCGTAGCTGCCGCCGTACATCCTCAAGCTGGTTTCGGTCTCTTCTGCGTCGGAGAGGCGGAAGACGGCCGGGTGGCCGAACTCACCCTGCATCACTTCCTGAGTGGCATGCACCGCGTCTTCCCAGTTCGGAAACATGAACGTGAAGTACTGCCGGTTCTCCGGCATGTAGCGAAAGATCTTGAACGTCACCTCGACCAGGATGCCGAAGGCGCCTTCGCTGCCCTTCATGATGTCGTTGACCTTGGGACCCGTGGCCGTGGCCGGGAAGTCATGGGTCTTGAAGGATCCCACCGGCGTGACGTATTCCTGACTGAAGACGATGTCGTACGCGTCGCCGTAGTAGGTCGACGCCTGTCCGGAACCGAGGGTGGGGACCCAGCCTCCCACAGAGGTCAGGGGAAAGGACTGCGGAAAGTGGCCGCACGTGTACGCATGCTGTGTCCCGAAGCGCTTCACGGCATCGTTGAGCGCCTCTTCGTAGGCTGGCGCCATCAATCCAGCCTGCACGGTGGCGGTCTGGTTGCGCTCGTTCACCGAGACCACCTGATTCATGTGGGTGGTGAGCACGAGGACGATGCCGCCCTGCTCCGGACTAAAGCCGAGGCTGGCCGACGAGCCGCCGCCATAGGGAATCACCGGAACCCCCTCGTGGTTGCAGTATTGGACGAGCCTACGAACGTCGTTCTTGTCGCGAGGATGGACCACCAGGTCGCAGACTGGAGCCACGTCTCCACGGCGCAAATCGGTGGCCTCGTCCGTAAACTTCCCGTAGCTGAACTTCACGCGCTGGTAGTCGTCTCGATCGACATTCTCCGCGCCGACAATCGACTCGATCGCCTGGATCCGATCCTCGCTCAGAGCGATCGGTTGGTCGATGATCACCTTCTCGTCGCCCGTGTTTCGGGGGTCGCCCTCGAAATGATCTGGCGGGAGGCCGAGTACCTCGCCGATCATGGTTCGCCAAGACTCACCGGGATGCTTGACGTCGTCCGGCTTCCCGAGCTTCAGGATCGAGCGGTACGAACCTTCGGGCGCGGGGGGCGTGTACCAATTCGGCGTCTTGCGGGTGCTGTTTTCCATGTCTGCGACTTCCTTTCGTACACGACCCAACCCGCTAGACGGCTTCAGGGCGCGGGACCCCTCAGCCTTAGACGCGCTCAGCGGTCGCCCCTTGCGGTGCTTCTTCTGTTCGGGCGTTCCTGAACAGGGCGTTGTCCCGGGCATACCGCGCGCGGCACTCGGAGACCTCGTCGAGGCGTCGGTGCTCCGTCCAACCGAGCAACTTCGCCATTTCGCCGGACGCGGGGTCTAAGGTCGATAGCCCCGCGTCCCGATCGTAAAGAGCGCGCACACTGCGACGGACCCAGTAGTCCTCGAGGCGAAGAGCGCCCTCGTTTCGGACGGCGTGGCGCACCTCGGCCGCTATGTCTCCTCCGTCATCATCGATGTCTCGGGCCTCTGCGCCATAGAGCTCGACGAGTCGGCGCCAGCTTGCGGAACCTTCGTTGCGCTCGACAGCGAGTGCTGTTGGATCGCAGTCCCCGCCGACTAAGGCGCGACGATCCGTGTCACCGGGGCGCGTGCTCTGCCCGAGCGCCTTGCCCACCATGTCGACGACCCGCTCTGCCATGGGCCGGTAGGCAGTAAGCTTCCCTCCGGCGATCGAAAGGACTCCAGCCGGACCCGTCCACACCTCATCCCGCCTCGAGATCTCTGCTGGACTTTTCCCAGGCTGCGCGACCAAAGGGCGAATCCCCGTCCAAGATGAGATCACGTCATCGAACGAGAGTGGATCCGTGTTGAAAGTGCGGGCCATCGCAGCCAAGAGGTATTCCACCTCCTGTTCCTCGATCGCGGGCCAGTACTCGGCGTTGGCATGGAAGGTGTCGGTCGTGCCGATGTAGGTGACGTCACGGCGTGGCACCGCGACTACGGGGCGTCGGTCGGCTGCTTCGAATACGACCGTGTGCGTAAGCGGCAATCGAGAATGAGGCACGACCAGGTGAATACCTTTGGTGAGGGCGACTCGAGGTCCGGCGTCTGACGCCTCCAACGAGCGCACGCCATCGACCCAGGGTCCCGCTGCGTTGACGATCACGCGACCGCGAACGATCGCCTGCAGAGACTCCCCAGGCAGGGCCGACTCGCATCGAACGCCGAACGCTCTTCCGTCTTCCTTGAGGATCTCGGTGACCGGCGCATAGGTGAGGACCAGCGCTCCGTCGGCCGCGGCACTTCGAGCATTCGCGAGAGTCAGCCGCGCGTCGTCGGTCAGAAACTCGTAGTACCGCAGGGCGCCGGTCACGCCATCGACCGCGGCCACGGGCTCTTGCTCGGCGATCTGCCGAGCGTCCCAAACCTCGTGTCGCTCTTCGCGCGGTACCTTGCCGAGCCTCTCGAACAGCGCCACCCCCACGCGGTACTTCGCCATCTCGGCCGCGGAGCGGGTGGGGATCAGTATCGGCGCAACCCGCGCGAGGTGCGGCGCGACGGTGCGCAGAATCTGACGCTCTCTGGCCGTCTCGCGCACCATCGAGATGGCCCCCTGTGCGAGATAGCGAATGCCTCCGTG
>CBDURI010000343.1:0-3204 GCA_965369435.1 uncultured bacterium | reverse complement strand
AGCCGGCTCGATTGGGCCGGCTTTTTTCGTGGTCGCGCTCGGCGTTCGGCTTGCTATCCACCCCGTGGATAACTAGAACACGTTCCACTCCGGCCATCGCGCCGAGGAGCGTGAGGCCATGTATTTCGACTACACCCCCGAGCAAAAAGCACTGCGCGACGAGCTCCGCGCGTATTTCGACCATCTCATCACCGACGAGCTCCTCGCCGAGCTCGACGAAGCCGAAGGTGGTGGACCTCTCTATCACGAGGCGATGCAGCGCTTGGGCGCCGATGGGTGGCTCGGTATCGGCTGGCCCAAGGAACACGGCGGACAGGGCCGCGGCCCGATCGAGCAGTTCATTTTCTTCGACGAGGTGCAGCGCGCGGGCTTTCCAATTCCCATCCTGACGCTCAACACGGTAGGGCCGACCCTGCTCAAGTTCGGCACCGACGAGCAGAAGGCCAAGTACCCGCCGCAGATCCTCGAGGGCAAGTGTCACTTCTCGATCGGGTACACCGAGCCCGCATCGGGTACCGACCTGGCCTCGCTCACAACGAGTGCCGTCCGAGACGGTGACGAGTATGTGATCAATGGCCAAAAGATTTGGACGAGTCTCGCGGATCATGCCGACTACATGTGGCTCGCCTGTCGAACCGACCCCGACGCGCGCCCGCACAAGGGCATCTCGATCATCATCGTGCCTGCTGACGCAGAAGGCGTTCAGATTACGCCGATGCACGCCCTTGGGGAGAACAACGTGCACGCATGCTACTACGACAACGTACGGGTTCCCGTTGGAAACCTCGTGGGCGAGGAGAACAACGGCTGGCACTTGATTACGACCCAGCTCAATCACGAGCGCGTTGCCCTTTGCTCGGTCGGTCCGCTCGAGAAGATCTGCACCGAGACCATCGAATGGGCCAAGAAGACGCCTAACGGGGATGGCGGCATGCTCATCGACCTGCCCTGGGTGAAGACCAACCTGGCGCGCGTCTACGCGAACCTCGAAGTCCTGAAACTACTCAACTGGCAGCAGGCCTGGGGCATCGCTAACGACACGCTTTCGCCTGCCGATGCCTCCGCGATCAAGGTCTTCGGTTCCGAGTTCTACGTCGAAGGGTCGCGGCTGCTCATGGAGGTGCATGGCGCGGCGGGCGTGCTGCACCCGAGCTCCGAGGGCGTGCTCCTTCGCGGACGCCTCGAGAAGTACTACCGCATGTCGCTGGTACTGACGTTCGGCGGCGGCACCAACGAGGTTCAACGAGACATCATTTGCCAAGCGGGGCTGCGCATGCCTCGGCTCGGGCGACGCTGACGAGGGCCGACATGGATTTTTCATTTACCGAAGACCAGGACAGCATCAAGGACCTCGTCAAACAGGTGCTCACCGACATCGTCACAGACGATTCGCTCAAGGCGCTCGATAAAGAGGGCACCTGGTTCCACGAGCGCGCATGGAGGCAGCTCGCCGAGTCCGAGATGCTCGGCCTTGCGATTCCCGAAGAGTACGGCGGCGCCGGGATGGGACTGACCGAGCTGTGCCTCTTTTTGCAGCAGGTGGGGCGCACGGTTGCACCGATCCCGGCGATTGAAACCCTCGTGTCCACTGCGCTCCCCTTGGCGAAGTACGGGACCTCGGAGCAAAAGGACCGCTTCCTCGGCAGCATCGCGCAGGGCCGCACGATCATGACGCCCGCGCTCGTCGATTCGGGGAGCCGCAATCCGCTGCGTCCGTCGTCGGTCGCGAAGCCGGACGGTGACGGATGGCGCGTCTCCGGACGATTTAGCAACGTGGCCTATGCGGACCTCGCCGATCGTATCCTCGTTCCGGCCGGCACGGAAAGTGGGTCGGTCGTGGTGTTGCTGGTCGACCCCAAGGGTGACGGAGTTCGCCTCGCTGAGCAGAAGGGGACCAACGGCCAGCCACTTTGGCTGCTCGAGCTGACCGATGCGCCCGTTGCGGGCGGCGACGTGCTCGGCGGAACGCAAAGTGGTGAACAGGTTCTCCGCTACCTGGTCGATCGCACCACCCTCGGCATCTGCGCCGTCGAGCTCGGCATTGCGGAGCAGGCGCTCTTCATGACCGCCAACTATGCGGGTGAGCGAAAGCAGTTCGGCGTCCCGATCGCCACCTTTCAAGGCGTGACCCAGCGGGTTGGCGACGCATACATCGACGTGCAGGTCATGCGCTCATCGATGTGGCAGGCATGCTGGCGCCTCGATCAGGGGCTCGACGCCGAGAAGGAGCTCGCGGTGGCGAAATTCTTTGCTTCCGAGGCCGGCGCCCGCGTCGTGGCTGCTGCCCAGCACGTTCATGGCGGCATGGGTTTCGACCGGGATTACCCCCTCTACCGCTACTTCATGACCTCGAAGCACCTCGAGTTCACCCTCGGCGGCACCCATGAGAGCCTCACTCGCCTAGGTGAGCTGATCAGCAGGTGACGCGCGCGGGGATTGGCGATCCTTAAAAGTCCCCGCCTGGTGGCCATCGGTTGGTGAGACCGTTGGTACCAGGCGGGGGGATGAATGAAGGAGAGGTTGTACCGTTGATATGCCACGTTGCCGGGTGTGTTACGGTCGTCGAGATGGGCATCGCGACGTTTTTCAGTGCTGAAGCGCTAACCAGTGGATCGAAGACCAATTTCGTCCGAACGACCTGGGATCGGTTGGACGGGATACCGGGAGGAAAGCTGTTGTTCAGCCGGATGATCGGTCGCATGGCGCCCTACAGCGGAACGATTCGCCCTTCGGTTGAAAAGCTCAGTGACGGATACGCACGGCTCAGCCTGGCGGACCGGCCGGCGGTGCGAAATCACCTGTCCTGTGTCCACGCCATCGCCCTCGCCAACCTCGTCGAGCTGACGGGCAATCTCGCGCTCCTCTACTCCCTGCCCGACGATGCCCGTCTGATCGCTGCCGGCATCGGGCTCGACTACATCAAGAAGGCGCGAGGAACCATCACCGGCGAATGCCACACCCCACCAATCGATTCGAGCGCGAAGCGGGAGTACCAGATCAAGGTGACGCTTCGGGACGAGGGCGGGGACATCGTGGTGGAAGGGACGCTTCGGACCCTGGTTGGGCCGAAGCAGGCGTAGCAGGAACAGCGCCGGTGCCAGCGGGCGTTACGCGCTAGCGCCTCGAATCAACTCTTGCGCCGCGGCCCGTGCTTGGTCGGTGACGGTTACCCCGCCCAGCATGCGGGCGATCTCTTCGAGGCGT
>CBDURI010000342.1:0-3207 GCA_965369435.1 uncultured bacterium | reverse complement strand
CTGGACGACGGAACCGGTCTGTCTCTTTCGCATCCCTGGACGATCCGCAACCGTCGACCCTTCGCTCGGCGGCTCCCGGGCGACCGCCCTTTCATCACCGGACAGCGTGTGTTCGATCTGCTCTTTCCTGTCGTCGAGGGAGGTTCCGTCGCCGTGCCGGGCGGCTTCGGCACCGGGAAGACCGTGATCGAACAGTCACTTGCGAAATACGCAAAAGCAGACGTGATGGTTTACATCGGCTGCGGCGAACGTGGAAACGAAATGGCGGAGGTTCTACACGACTTCGGCCGTCTCATGGACCCACAAACAGGGCGACCGATCATGGATCGAACGGTCTTGATCGTGAACACGTCGAACATGCCCGTCGCCGCGCGAGATGCGTCGGTCTATCTCGGCATGACGATCGCCGAGTACTACCGCGACATGGGCTATCACGTCGCCGTCCTCGCCGACTCACTTTCGCGTTGGGCCGAAGCCCTCCGCGAAATCGCCGCACGCCTTCAGGAGATGCCCGGGGAAGAGGGATACCCGACATACCTGGCCAACCGCATGAGCCACCTCTACGAGCGCGCCGGTCGCGTCGAGAGCCAAGGGACGCCAGCGCGCACGGGGGCGGTGACGTTCATCAGTGCGATTTCTCCCCCCGGGGGCGACTTTGCGGAGCCGGTGACGCAAGCGTCGCTACGCGTCGCAGGTGCGCTCTGGGCGCTCGATGCAAGCCTCGCGCATCAACGCCAATTCCCCGCCGTCGATTGGGACACCAGCTACAGCCTGTACACGGACGGCACGACGGAATGGTTCTCTCGGGAGGGCGGCCCCGACTGGCCCGAGCTGAGGATTGAAACGATTCGTCTCTTGCAACGGGACCGCGAGCTTCGGGAGATCGCGGGGCTCGTCGGAGTCGACGCGCTCGAAGATGAAGATCGTCTGGTGCTCGAAGGGGCAACAATCGCACGCGAGTTCTTGATTGGCCAAAACGCCTTTCATCCGCACGACGCCTTTTCGACGGTGGCCAAGACGTACCATCTGGCGAAGCTCCTTTGGGCGTTCATGCGAACCGGGGAGGCGGCGCTCGGTGGCGACGTGAGCTTTGACAAACTCGACCTCGCCGCCGTGCGGGCGGCATTCGGTGGCGTGAAGACCGCGGCACCCGACGCGTTGGAGCAGCGGATCGAGGATGCCGAACAAACGATTTCACAGATGGAGGCATCATGAAGCGCTTGGATGCACCGGTCGCGAGGACGTACTCTGGCGCCGCTTCCGCTGCGGGTCCGTTGCTATTCGTCCGTTCGACCCGGCGCGCAAAGCTCGGAGAGTGGGTTCGCATCGAGGGCGAGGGTCAAGGGGACCGCCGGGGCCAGGTGATCGACGTGGGCACCGAGATCACGGTGATTCAGGTCTTCGAGGACACGCTTGGGCTCAAGCCCGCGGAAGCCGCGATCACGTTGGCCGGCGAAACCGCCACGACGGTGGTCGGCAAAGACTTGCTCGGACGCGCGCTCACTGGCACCGGAGCGCCACTCGACGGTCTGCCCCCATCGATTGGTGAGGCCCGTCTGCCGATTTGGGGCGCGCCGATCAATCCCGTTCGAAGGCAGCACCCGTCGGACTTCATCGAGACTGGGGTGTCCGCGATCGACGGAATGAACACTCTCGTCCGCGGGCAGAAGTTGCCCGTGTTCTCCGCGCCGGGCCTGCCCGGGATCGAGCTCGCCGCCGATATCGTCGAGAACGCGCGCCCTGCACGCGGTGAGCCCTTCGCAGTCGTGTTCGCCGCCATGGGGATCACCGAGCGCGAAACACAAACCTTCGTCTCCCGCTTTCGCGAGAGCGAAGTGATGCAGCGGACGGTCCTGTTTCTCAACCAAGCGAGCGACCCCACGATCGAGCGCCTGCTCACCCCTCGGGTCGCGCTGACGACGGCCGAGCACCTTGCGTTCACGCATGGCATCCACGTCCTGGTGGTGATGGCGGACATCACCCACTACGCGGAAGCGCTGCGCGAGGTTGCCGCTGCGCGCGAAGAGATCCCGGGAAGGCGCGGGTATCCCGGTTACATGTACACGGACTTGGCTTCGCTGTTCGAACGCGCCGGAGTCCTGAAGGAGGGCACCGGGTCGGTCACACAGTTGCCGGTGGTTTCTCTCCCCGACGGAGACATGACCCACCCGATTCCCGACCTGACCGGATACATCACCGAAGGTCAGATCGTGCTGAGCCGCGAGCTCCACCAGCGAGGCGTCTATCCGCCGGTGGATGTGCTTCCATCGCTGTCGCGACTCATGAACGCGGGCATCGGCGAAGGGCGTACGGTGCCGGAGCACCGCGAATGGGCGGACCAGCTCTATGCGGTGTACGCGCGAGGCCGTGAGGCGAAGCTCATGGCAGCCATCGTCGGAAGTGAAGGTCTTGCGCCGGGCGATCGGCGTGCGCTCGACTTCGTCGACGCCTTCGAGGAGAAGCTCATCCATCAAAGCCGCACGCGACGCTCGCTCCTCGATACGATTCGGATCGGCTGGTCTTTGCTCGAGACACTGCCGCGCGACGAGCTCACCCGGATCTCCGACGCCGCCTGGGAGTCACGCGGGCGGGACGATGCAGGCACCGAGGCTCCACGATGAGCGTGCGGTCGGTACCTCCAACGCGTTCGGGGCTCGTGCGGGCCAGCGCGCAGCTCGGGAGAGTCAAGAAGGGTCGCGAGCTGCTCAATCGGAAGCGTGAGGCCTTGATTAGCGAGCTCTTCAAGAGCGCGAGGCCCGCGCTCAATGCACGGCAAGAGGTGGAGGAGCGTGCCCGTGAGGCGTACCGGGCATTGCTCCAAGCCTTGGCGACTCGCGGGCAAGCGTCGCTCGAGACCTATGCATGGCCGGGGCGCGAAATCACCGTCGAGATCGAGCATAAACAGATTTGGGGCATCAGCGTGCCGGCGGTGGTCTCCCACAGCTCCATCCAGCGCACGTTGACGGCGCGCGAGACGGCCGCTCCGTCGGTAGGCCCCGCTGCCGCGCAGGCCGCAACCGAGTTCGAGCGACTGGTCGAGCTGGTCATCGAATCCCTCCCCAAGGAACAGCTCGTTCGACGACTTGGTGATGCGCTCGCCAAGGCAACTCGACAGGTCAACACGCTACAACTTCGTGTCGAGCCGACGCTGACCATCGAGCTCAATGCCCTGAGGCGCATGCTCGAGGAACGCGAGCGCGATGAGCG
>CBDURI010000341.1:0-3208 GCA_965369435.1 uncultured bacterium | reverse complement strand
CTGCTGAAGCAGCGCCTCTTGGAACTCGGCTACATCCACTCTTTCAAGGTAGAGGCTGGCCAAGGCCGTGTCGAAAACGCACACAAAGCCAGGAGAATTTAGGCGTCGCCCTTGAGATACGTGTAGCCGCGCAGGCTTTCTTCATAGTGACGCATGAAGGTGCGTAGCTGTGGCAGCGTCATGCGCCCCTGGTTGAGAGCGCGCTCGGCTTGCTTGCGAACGCGTTCGACCATGTCTTCGGGATCGTACTGCAAGTAGCGCAAAACTTCGTCGATGGAGTCGCCCTTGATGACATTCGCGACGCTGTATCCGTAGTCTTCGAGCCGGACGTGAACCGCATTCGTATCCCCAAAGAGATTGTGCAGGTCGCCCAGGATCTCTTGGTACGCACCGCCCAAGAACATGCCGAGTAGGTAGGGCTTCCCCGGTTCCACCGGGTGGAGGTCGAGGGAGTGCTGCACCTCTTCGACATCGATGAAGTGGTCGACGATGCCGTCGGAGTCGCAGGTGACGTCCGCGAGCCTCGCGCGCACCGTTGGCTCTTCGTCGAGGCGATGAATCGGCATGAACGGGAACAAGTGGTCCATGGCCCAAATGTCGGGAGCCGACTGGAACAACGAGAAGTTGCAGTAATAGATTGCACCCATGAGCTCTTCGATGGCGTTGAGCTCTTCGGGCACGTACTTCAGGCGGCGCATCGACTTGCGAATTTTCTCGCAGCAGCTCCAAAACAGATGCTCGGCGCGCGCCAGATCGCGAATCCCGAGGTAGCCAAACTTGAAAAGGCTCCGGGCTTCCTCGAGTGCCTGCTGCGCGTCGTGCCACGACTCCTGGACGTTCTTCGGCTGGATCCCCTTCCAGGTCTCGTAGAACTCGTCGAGGATGCGATGGTCATCCGACGAGGGCTCGGGCGGGTCCTCGAAGTCGACGTGGTCCACGCCCAGCGCGTCGAAGACCAGCACGGACTGATACGCCGCGATCGACCGGCCGCTTTCACTGACGATGGTGGGCGGTTGGACGCTAGCCTTTTCGCACGCTTCCTGAATGCCCGCGACGACGTCGTAAGCGTACTCTTTGAGATCGTAGTTCATGGAACCGCGGAAGTCGGTTTTCGATCCGTCGTAGTCGACGGCCAGGCCGCCACCGACGTCGAGGAAGCCCATCTCGCAGCCCATCTTCACCAGCTCGACGTAGATCTGTCCCGCTTCGCGCATGGCGTTCTTCACGGGGATGATGCTCGAGACTTGGCTTCCGATATGGAAGTGCAGAAGTTTCAGGCAGTCGAGCATGTCGCGCTTCTCGAGCTCTTCGACGACGTGCACGATCTCGGACATCGTGAGGCCAAACTTCGCGCGGTCGCCGGCGGAGGCCGCCCATCGCCCCATGCCTTTGCTGCTCAGCTTGGCTCGCACTCCGAGGCAGGGTCGAATGCCGAGTTTCTCAGAAGCGCGAAACGCGAGATCGAGCTCCTCGATCCGTTCGAGCACGACGACGACCGTATTGTCGAAACGTTGCGCCACCAGAGCCGTTTCGAGATACGCGAGGTCCTTGTAGCCGTTGCAGATGATGAAGCCGTCTTCATCCTCCATGGCGGCGAGTGTGATCAGAAGCTCGGGCTTCGAGCCGGCCTCCAACCCGAACCGCCAGGGCCGCCCGGATTCGACGATCTCCTCGACGAGATGCCGCTGCTGGTTGACCTTGACCGGAAAGACACCGCGGTACTGGCCGCCGTATCCGTATTCGCGAATCGCGCTTTCGAAGCACTCGTTCAGCAATCGAATGCGATCGTGGAGGATGTTCGGGAAACGAATTAGCAGAGGAAGGTCGAGCCCACGTTCCGCGAGTTGTTTCGTCAGCTCATAGAGATCGATCGCACGGTCCACGGTGGGGTCGGGCCGCACGTCGACATTACCACGCTCGTTGATGCGAAAGTACGGTTCCCCCCAGCCTTTGATCAGGTAGAGCTTCGTGCTCTGCTCCACGCTCCAATCGCGGGGCTCGCCGTTCCCATCCATGAGGCCCCTGGGTTAGCACATCCGATGGCGTTGCGGTCGTCCCGGCGCCGTTGCTCTCATCCCCGGCCCGTGGTAGCGGAACGCGCGAAGGGGAAGACCTATGAAGAGCCGCTTGGTGTTTATTTTTGTTCTCTGCTTGCAGGGATTCACGTGTAGCGAAGAGGGCGTAGAGCCCGCACCCGAACGAGTCGAAGCTCCAGCGCGTGCCCCGGCCTCGCCTGCTCCGGCCGTCGCTGCGGCCCCGGACGGCACGGCTACCTACGAGGACCTCCTCGCCTTGCTGCACCTCGCGGACGTCTATGACCCGGCGGGCCTGTTCATCGACTTCGGTACCGCGGCCCGCCTCAAGTACACGCTAGGAAATTGGAACAGCGGTTGGCAAGGTGAGATCCGCGAAGGTGATGCGCGCGTGTCGACGTTCGGCAAGACCGCGCGTCTGTACCTTCCCGCCGAATCGAAACAGGCCATGCAACTTCGGTTTCGCGCCAAGCCCTACGCAACGGGTGCGCTGATCGTATACGTCAACGGCAAGACTGCCGGGGAGGCGCGGGTGTCGCAGGGAGACGGCTTTCGCGAGTTCGTGATCCCGATCGCGGAAGGAGACATCCGATCGGGAGAGAACTCGATCATGCTCCGCGCAACGAAGACAGCCCAGGTTCGCGGTAAATCGCGATCGTTCGCGATGGACTGGTTAGTCTTCGAGCCAGCCTCCGCGGAAGCTACGAACGCGCCTCGGCGTGTTGCGGTCGAGCAGGTTTCAGTGGGCGGGGTTGCTCGGCCTGCAATCGTCATCGGGGCCGGCGCGCAGGTCGACTGGTTCGTCGAAGTACCTGAAGCAGGTACGCTGGTTTTCGGATCCGGCCTCGGCTCGGCGGGTTCCGGCGTGCTTGCATTGCAGATCGACAGCGACAGGTCTGCCGGCTCGACGATGCGCATCGACATCCGAGGGTCGTGGAACGATCAACAGATCTCGTTGAAGCGGACTGCCGCAGAGATCGTGCGGGTTCGCTTTCGCAACGAGGGGTCTACCGACCTCGCGCTGAGCGATGTGCGCGTCGTGCGTCCCGTGGGTGACGTCGTCACGATCGACGAGCCAGCCCGCAACGTCATCGTCCTTCTCGTCGTCACGCTGCGCGCGAGCATGCTGCAGGTCTACTACCCCATGACTCGCGTAAAGACCCCCACGATCGACA
>CBDURI010000340.1:0-3210 GCA_965369435.1 uncultured bacterium | reverse complement strand
GTGTCGTCGCTATAGTCTCGGGTTCGAAAGGGAGAGGCGGGCCCCCCCAAGAAAGTCGAGGGCTCGCTCTCATAGGACACATGACCGAGCTCGGGCACCATTCCATAGCGAGTGACCATGCTTCGCGCGATGTCGGTTGCCTTGGCTAGGTCGTCCGCCGCACCCGTGGACAAGTGATTAAATACCAACTGTTCGGCAGCGCGGCCCCCCAACAGAACTGCCATCTTTTCTTCGAGCTCCTCGCGCGTCATCAGGAAGCGGTCTTCGGTAGGCCGCTGCATCGTGTATCCGAGTGCGCCGATTCCTCGTGGAATGATCGACACCTTGTGCACCGGATCGCATTGCTTGCACATGAGCGCTGTCAAAGCGTGGCCCATTTCGTGGTACGCGACGACTTCGCGCTCACGTGGATTGAGGAGGCGGTTTTTCTTCTCGAGACCGGCCACGATGCGCTCGATGGCAGCCGTGAAATCCTCCAACGTGACGGATTCGGCGTCTCTTCGCGTGGCCACGATCGCGGCTTCGTTGACCAGATTCGCGAGGTCGGCACCGGTGAATCCAGGCGTGAGCGCGGCCACTGCCTCTAGATCCAGCTCCGTCGCTAGCGCCACGTTCTTGGAATGCACCTTGAGAATCGCGGTTCTGCCCGTGCGGTCCGGCCGATCGACGAGCACCTGGCGATCGAAGCGACCCGCGCGTAGCAGGGCGGGATCCAAGATCTCGGGGCGGTTCGTGGCGGCAAGGAGCACGATGCCCGGCGACGAATCGAAGCCGTCGAGCTCGACGAGCAACTGATTGAGGGTTTGCTCCTTCTCGTCCATGCCTCCTCCGCCGAAAGGCTGCGCATTTCTCGCCCGGCCGAGGGCATCGAGCTCATCGATGAAGATGATGGAGGGCGCTTGTTGACGGGCCTGGTCGAATAGATCTCGAACGCGTGCCGCGCCAACGCCCACGAACATCTCCACGAACTCCGACCCGCTGATCGAAAAGAAAGGGACTTTGGACTCCCCGGCTACGGCGCGGGCCAAGAGCGTTTTGCCAGTGCCGGGTGCGCCGATCAGCAAGATCCCTCTGGGCATACGTGCGCCGAGCCGGCCATAGGACTCCGGGTCTTTGAGAAAGGCGACGACCTCCTGGAGCTCTTGCTTGGCTTCATCGGCGCCTGCGACGTCCGAGAAAGTCACTCGGGTATCGGTCTCCATGTAGACCTTCGCCTTGCTCTTGCCGACTGACATCAGTCCGGCGCCGGGGCCGCCCATCCCCGCCATCCGGCGGCTCATGTAGAACCAGAACCCCACCAAGAGCATCAGAGGGAACACCCAGGACAGGAGACCTCGCACGAGCGTGCTTTGCTGCTCCTTCGAATACTCCACCCCGTGCCCTTCGAGGCTTTGCGCCAGTTCGGGATCGACCCGATTGGTCACGAAGCGCGTCTTTCCACCGATGGACTCGGTCAGCTCACCTCGTAAGGCATCATCGGTTACGACGACCTCTTTGACCTTTCCGTCTTCAAGCAGTCTCTCGAACTCACTGTACGGAATCGGCGCAACCGTCTGCTTCGTCTCCCACAGCTGCAGCAGCAGCGACCCCGCGACAAAGGCAGCAAGCACATACAGCATCGCCATGCGCCGCCTGGATCTCTTCGGTTTGGGCTCTTGGTGTTGGTTTGGCATTAGGCTCCGCCGGACCCTAGCACCCGAAGTGCGTCGCGGGGGACCCTCGTGTATGTTGGCGGCGCGATCGACCTCGTGATTGCGAGCAACATGATTCCGACACAGCAAGCTACCGCGCAGGCCGGCGAGCTCATGATGCGCTTCGCCGAACGCACCGGGCTCACCTCCGACCTACCCAAACAGCGGTACCTCTGGACGGATGCCTTCGCGGTTTGCAACTTCCTCGGCTTGGCACAGGCGACGGGCGAAGAGCGCTACACGGAGCTCGCGCTACGCTTGGTCGACCAAGTGCATCACGTGCTTGGATCCTATCGCGCCGATGATCCACGAACCGGATGGATCAGCGGGCTCGGCGAGCAGGAAGGCGCGGCTCACCCAACTCGAGGCGGGTTGCGAATCGGCAAGCCACTCCCCGAGCGAGCCGCGTCCGAGTCCTTTGACGAGCAACTGGAGTGGCGCCAGGACGGCCAGTACTTCCACTACTTGACCAAGTGGATGCACGCCCTCGACCAGATGTCCCGCTGGACACAGCGACCGCAGTTCAACACCTGGGCAAGGGAGCTCGCGGAGGTGGCCCACGAAGCCTTCACCTACACAGATCGACGCGCTCGACGGATGGTGTGGAAGATGAGCACCGATCTTTCGCGCCCGCTGGTCCCCTCCATGGGCCACCACGATCCGCTCGATGGTTTCATTACCTGCACACAGCTCCAAACGACGAAGTCGACGCGATCGAGCATCCCGAGCGGTCCGAGCTTGAACGCGGCAGTGGCGGACTTCGCAGCCATGATCGCGGGCCAGGACTGGGCGACCGCGGACTCCTTGGGCCTGGGCGGCCTGCTGACGGATGCCTCACGTGTTGCGCAGTTGACGCATCTCGGAGCATTTGCGGGGACTGATCTACTCGACGCGTTGCTCGCTGCAGCCCTGCGAGGTCTTGCGGCCTATTCGCGGCAGCGTGAGTTAACGTATCCCGCCTCTCAGCGCCTGGCTTTTCGCGAGCTCGGCCTCGCAATCGGACTTTCAGCAGTGGAGCTGATCGAAAAGCAAACCGCATCAGAGCATCGCCACTTTGCAATAGCGCCCTACGTCGCGCTCGGTTCGGACATCAAGTCCTTCTGGCTCGACCCCGAGCATCGAGAAACTCACACTTGGACGGAGCACCGCGACATCAACGAAGTCATGCTGGCCACCACCCTAGTCCCCGCCGGCTTTCTTCATTTCGTGCCGAGTTGACCCGACATCGAGTAGGCGAACCGCGCTTCAGGGTCACCTTCGTCGGCATGGGTAGTCGACAACGAACCATGCAGACCTAGGATCGTCCCATGAAAAAGTTCATGCTCCTCCATTTCGGATTCGAAAAACCCACCCCTGAAATCATGGGTGCTTGGGGAAAGTGGTTCGAGTCGATCGCCGACAGGACCGTTGAAAGCGGGGGTTTCGGCGGCGCAAGAGAGATTTCGAAAAGCGGCACGAGAGAGTTGCCCATGGGGATGGAGTCCATCACCGGCTACAACATCATTCAGGCGGAAAGCCT
>CBDURI010000339.1:0-3234 GCA_965369435.1 uncultured bacterium | reverse complement strand
GGGTACTTGCCAATGACGCGCAGACGAAGCTCTTCGATCGTGTCTGCTGCTGAGGGGCGCGCGGTCTGCCCCGGCGTGATGTCTACTGGGGCGACCGTCTCTTCGGCGGGTTCGGGGAGACAGGAAGCCAGCAGCATGCCGACCGCGATGAGTCCGCCGACGAACATGCCGCCCCAGAGCACGCGCGAAGCCCGCTGGCCGGTGCGCTTCACCGCTTCCGTACGGCGTCGTTGAGCCCGTCCCATGCGAGCGGGAGCGTAGCCCCCCAGCGTGGGGACGCCAATGCTTGACGGCAGCAGTGCCAGCCGTTAGCCCCAAGCCGTGCAATCCGATTCCCCCATGCCGTTGAGGCCGCGAGTGCGGAGCGCGGACTCGTCGCTACGTCCGACGCGCGCCGAGGTGTTGCTCGACGCGATCGGACACAACCTGCGCGTGGTGAGGGCTGCTGCGAAAGGGTGCAAAGTCCTCGCGGTCGTGAAGGCCGACGCGTACGGGCACGGTGTGGTCCCCGTCGCGCAGCGGCTGCAGGCTGAAGGTGTCGACGGCTTCGGCGTGGCGCTTGCCGAGGAGGGGATCGAGCTTCGCGAGGCCGGCATCGACCGCGCGATTCTCGTCCTGAATGGGATCAGCGGCGGCGCCCACCGTGACATCATCGCTGCTGGGCTGACACCGGTCCTCTATGAGATCTCCGAGGCGAGCGCCTTCGACGCCGTCTGCGCTGGCCGTCCCATCGACGTTCATCTCAAGGTCGACACCGGGATGGGTCGCCTTGGTGTGCCGCTCGGCGAGCTGGAGGAATTTCTGCGCGAGCTGCGGCGCTTCCCTTCGATTCGCATCGCGGGACTCATGACTCACCTGTCGACGGCCGACACCGACCCAGGCTACGTGGCCGAGCAGATCGCCGCGTTCGCTCACGCGCAGGGCCTCGTTCGGCGATTTGGTCATGAGCCGGCCGTCTTGCACGCCGCCAATAGCGCGGCTTGTTTCCGCCACCCCGAGACCCACTTCGATTGGGTCCGCGCAGGCATCGCGCTCTACGGCTACCCTGGCTCTAGCGCCATCGACGCACCCCTTCGGCCTGCGATGCGTTGGCGTACGGAGGTTCTTCGAATACGGACGCTCGAGGCGGGTGATTCGGTAGGCTATGGGCGTTCGTTCCGAGCCACGTCGACGACACGCTTGGCGACCATTCCGGTTGGATACGGCGACGGATTGCTCCGCTCCGCATCGAACCGAGGGCACGTGTTGATTCGAGGCGCTCGCTGTCCGATCGTCGGAAATATCGCGATGGACCTGACCACCATCGATGTTTCGGGAGTTCCTGGCGTGGGGATTGGCGACGAAGCGCTACTGCTCGGGGAGCAAGACGGTGCGGTCCTCGATGCGCGCGACCTTGCGAAGGCGGCAGGAACCATTCCGTACGAGGTGCTGACCAACGTGTCGCGCCGAGTCCCTCGCGTCTATCTGAATGGCTGACGTTTCGGCTCCGAACCATGCTATGAAGTCTCGTGCCTGACGCCGCCGCCACCGCGTCCGCGACCGAGGAAAAACCGTCGAAAGTACGCGCGGCAGGGCGCCATGCCGGCGAGTGGCTCGTCAAGGTTCTTCTGTCGCCGTTCGTTGAAATTGGTGCGCTGTTCAAGCTCCTATGGGAGGCGTTCTTTTGGGGCATCCGACCACCGTACCGTGCTCGGCTCTTCATCGAGTCGATGGAGTTCATCGGCGTCGGCTCGATTTTCATCATCTCGCTTACCGCGTTTTTCGTTGGGGCCGTGCTTGCGCTACAGCTCGTCGACGGCTTCCGCGACTTTGGCGCCGAGAGCCAAAGTGGGGCGGTCATCGGGCTGGCGTTGGCCCGAGAGGTCGGGCCGGTGTTCGCCGCGCTCATGGTCACGAGCCGGGCTGGGAGCGCGATGACGACGGAGATAGGCTCCATGCGCGTCACCAATCAGATCGACGCGCTCGTCACGATGGCGGTCAATCCAGTGCAGTACTTGGTCGTGCCGAGGTTGCTGGCCGGCTTCGTGATGCTGCCCGTGCTGACGATGCTCTTCAACATCGTCGGTGTGTTCGGCGCATTCCTGGTGGCTGTTTCTCTCCTTGGCTTGGACCCGGGCGTGTTCATGGACCGGTTGAAGTGGCTCGTCGATTGGGACGACGTCTCGCAAGGCCTGATCAAAGCGATGGTGTTCGGGGTCGCGGTGACTCTCATCGCGTGCCGGCAAGGCTTCTATGCGCAGGGCGGCGCGGCCGGAGTAGGGCGCGCCACCAATCGTGCGGTCGTGCAGAGCGCCATCGCCATCCTCATGCTCGACTACCTCGTGACAGGCCTCGTCCTCGGGGAGGGGCTTTTCTGATGAAAATCTTTCGAGGCAACTTGATGCGGTTGACGCGGCCCCCGCTACCGCCGCAGGTGAAGGACGACCCGATCCACGTCCGGATTCGCGACGTGCACAAGACGTATGGCGATCATCACGTCCTCAACAGCGTCTCGCTCGACATCCATCGCGGCAAGACGAACTTGATCATCGGTCCGTCCGGATCAGGCAAGACGGTGCTGATGCGTCAGCTGATTCGTCTGGAAAAACCCGATTCGGGCGAGCTTCTCGTCAACGGGGTGGATTTCGCCAAGCTCGAGGGCCTCGCTCTCGCGTCGATGCGTCGGACCTTTGGGATGGTGTTCCAGATGTCGGCCCTCTTCGACTCCATGACGGTGTTCGACAACGTGGCGTTCCCGGTCAGGGAGCACACCGATCTCTCGCGAAGCGAGGTGCGCGACCGCGTGATGGATCGTCTGTCGGCACTCGGCATTGCCGCCGCGGCCCAGAAGCTCCCGTCTCAGCTCTCTGGAGGCATGCAAAAGCGCGTCGCCGTTGCACGCGCCATGATCCTCGAAAGCGAAATCCTGATTTATGACGAGCCCACCACCGGCCTCGATCCGATCACGACAGAGATGGTGGACGACTTGATCGTCCAGGCGGAAGAGATGTTCGGCATCACCTCCATCGTCATCAGTCACGACATGGCCTCTGTCGTGCGTATCGCCGACCACCTCAGCTTTCTCCACCAGGGCCAGATCACGGCCACGGGCACGCCACAAGAGCTCCTTCACAGCGAGCACCCCGCCACCGCCGAGTTCATCCGAGCCTCCAGAATCACCCTCGACTAGGGGACACGCACCGCATCGACTCTATTCTTGGAGCCGCCAGAGCGTGTAGCTCCCAACCTTTTCGT
>CBDURI010000338.1:0-3235 GCA_965369435.1 uncultured bacterium | reverse complement strand
GTCGGTCGCTTCCTCGCGCGACGACTGATCCGGACCGTGGAAGCGCTGCGGATCGCCCCCAAGGGCTCGGCCGAGGTGAGCAAGATGCTCGGCGCGGCTGCCGAGGCGCTGATCGCGGGTGGCGAGGCGGATATCTTCACTCCTAACTACTTCTTCCTGGCTCGACGACCGGCGGAATGATGGCCGGGGGCGTTCAGGCGCCGCTGCGGGCACTACCGGGGCGATTTGGCCGACGGGATCTCGATCCCATCGTCGAGTCGGCGCGTGAGGCCACCTATCCGGCGCCGTATCCCGAGTGTTGGTACGTCGTCGGCCGGTCGATCGATTTTGGCGACCGTCCGACGTTCGTGCAGTGCGCGGGAAACCAATGGGTCGTGTTTCGTGACGCCTCGGGGCAGGCGCGCGCGGTCGATGCCTATTGCCCCCACCTCGGCGCAAACCTGGCCGACGGGACGGTGCAGGGCGATTGCGTCGAGTGCCCGTTCCACGGGTGGAGGATCCGCGGCGACGGCTGCGTCGTCAGTCAATCGAGCGAGGGCCAGGATGACCCTGGACATCGCACGAGGTCCTGGGCGGTCCAGGAGCTTCATGGCTGGGTGCTCGTCTACCACCGGCACGGAGCCGTCGGTGAAGGGCCGGCGCCCGAACCACCCTACCGCATAGAGCGCGTTGCAGAGATCGATGACGGCGGTCTGCTGTGGCGCGGAGAGCACGATGCCGGGCTCATACAGATGCACATCCTCGAGTTCATCGAAAACACCGTCGACTTTCAACACTTCGCAGCGATTCATGGACGCCTCCGCGTGCCTTGGACGGAGATTCCCGTGCCAGGCTTGAGGATCCACCACGAAGCGACCTGGCACCGGGACGAAACCGAGAAACAGGTTTGTTGGTTCAACAACGACGCCATCCTCGAATTTCGAGGCAAGCCGATTCCGAAATCCGGCGCCCATGCAAAAGTTCGCCTCGAGGGCCCTGGCAGCATCGTCCGCTTTGAGTTCACGCTGGCTAAAGGCGGGGGCCGCGTCGTGATGTATCAGAGCCACACCCCGGTCGCGCCCTTGACCCAGCACGTCCGCTTCCGTTGGTTCAGCGATCCAAGCGTTCCAAAGCCTTTGGCATCCTTCATAGTGGGCAACTGGGTCTCGCAGTGGCGCCAAGACCACGCCATTTGGCAGAGAAAAATCTACCGCAAGAATCCGTTGCTCACGCGTGGAGATGGTCCTATTCACCAACTTCGCCGCTGGTACGGGCAGTTTTACCCGACCCCAGCCTCAGCCTCGCCCCAGGCTGCCGAATAGAAACACCGAGGAGAGACATGTCGATACTAAGCAAGCTCGGCGAAACGAAGCTCGCCAAGAACGCCGCCAAATGGATGACGGACAACCGTGGACTGGTGGTTGCCGCGACGGCTCTGCCCGTGAGCTTCCTGTTCGAGCGCGGACGCGTGACGCGCGATGTGCTCTACGCCCGTTTCGGCGCGTCACCCGAGAAGCACGACGAGCGCGTGCGGCACGTGCAAGACCAAGTGCGCGCGCGCAATGCCTCCGGGTCCACGGAGCCGATGTGTACGGCGAGGCCGCCCTGGTTGACCATGTCCACGCGCACGTCGACCTACAAGAAGGACTGTAACCATATCGAGGTCGCCCTGCGCGATGTGCTCGAGGTAGATACGGAGCGGATGACGGTCCGGGTCGAGCCACTCGTGAACATGGGACAGCTCACCCGATACCTCGTGCCGATGGGGTACGCACTCAAGGTGATGGTCGAAATGGAAGACCTCACCGCCGGAGGCCTCACGATGGGCCTCGGCATGGAAACGACCTGTCACCGCTACGGTTTGATTCAGGAGACGGTCGTCGCTTACGAGATCGTGACGGCGGACGGTTCCTTCCTGCGCGTGACCGCCGAGAGCGACCCGGAGTTGTTCACTGCCCTTCCCTGGTCGCACGGCACGCTGGGCTTCTTGGTGGCCGTCGAGCTCGAGATTGAGCGAGTCAAGCCGTACATTCGGATGAAGTATATCCCCTGTCACAGCATGAAAGAGCTCTGCGACAGGACCTACGAGCTTTCAGTCGCAGACGACGCACCGGAGTTCTTGGAAGCAACCATCTATTCGAAAGATACCGGCGTCATTCAGTGTGCGTGGTACGACGATGCGCCCGCGGATCGGAGCAAGATCAACCACATCAATCGCTGGTACGAAAAGTTCTTCTATCAACATGTCGAGACAGCACTCGAGCGTGGCGAGTTCGAAGACTGGATCCCGCTCCGCGAGTATTACCATCGCCACACGCGCTCCATTTTCTGGGAGCTCGAAGAACTCATGCCGTTTTCCACCAAGACTTGGTGGCGATGGGGCTTCGGCTGGCTGGGTGCACCGAAGATTTCGCTCCTCAAGGGCACGATGACCGAAGGCATCCGTTGGAAGCTCGTGCACAAACACGTGGTGCAGGACATCATCGTTCCGATGCGCGAGCTCGAACGCAGCGTCGAGGAGTTCCACGAGCGCTTCGAGGTGTACCCACTTCTGGTCTACCCGATACGCATCTACAACCATGGCGACGACCCGGGCCTTCAGCCGAATCCGCGGCAGCTCGAGCCCGGCAAGGACTGGGATATGTTCGTCGACCTCGGCGCATACGGAATTCCTCCAGCACTCAAGCGAGGCGAGGAGTGGGACGCGGAAGAGCACGTTGCGGCGACCGAGCTCTTCACCCACGAAATCGGCGGTTTCGTCCCGCTCTACCAAGACGTCTGGATGAACCGCACCCAGTTCGAAGAAATGTTCGACCATCGGCTGTACCGGCGGATGCGCGAGAAGCTCGGCGCTGTCGGCGCCTTCCCAGAGGTCTGGGACAAAGTCAGGCTCCAACCGAAGTGGCGGACAGACAAGTCGTTCGTAGAGCGCGAAGAGCCCACTGAGGCCAAGCCGGCGCTACGAAGCGTCGAGGCATCGAACTGACCTCACCGTCATTTCGGTTGTAAGAATCCCCTTTTGTCGCTAGTTTCTGGCCTGCTCTCGGGAGGAGAAGACCATGTTTCGTAGTTCCGGCTTTAGCTCGTTCCCTTTGTTGATCGCGCTTTGTGTTCTTGTTTGCACCGTTGGCCTCGTCGGCTGCGCAGACGACGAGAGCGGTACCGCTGGCACAGGCGGCTCCGCCGGCACGGGCGGAGCGGGCGGCGCGGGTGGAGCGGGCGGAAGCCCGCCTCTCGCCGACACCTTCAAGGCGGC
>CBDURI010000337.1:0-3235 GCA_965369435.1 uncultured bacterium | reverse complement strand
GTCATGCAGAGTCAGGATTCGGGTGGCTCGATCATCAACATCGCCAGCGTGTCGGGCGTACGCCCTTCGCCCGGCACCGCCGCGTACGGCGCCGCTAAGGCCGGGCTCATCAATCTCAGCGGAACCTTGGCCATCGAATGGGGCCCCAAGGTCCGGATCAACGTCATTTCCGCGGGCATGATCCGGACGGAGCAAGCTCACCTTCACTACGGCGGCGAGGAAGGCATTGCGCAGATCGCGAAAACCGTGCCCCTCGACCGTCTCGGCACGCCCGAGGATGTCGCCGGCGCATGCATGTACTTCGCTTCGCCGCTGGCATCGTATGTGAGTGGCGCCAACCTCGTGCTTCATGGCGGCGGAGAAACACCGGCGTTCCTATCGGCCGCCACCGTCAATCGGGGAGAGTGACCTAGTGGAGTTTTCGTTCTCGGAGGATCAGGACGAGCTGAGGCGGGCTGCGCGCCGCTTCTTGGCGGTGGCATCGTCAGAGGAGCGCGTTCGGTCCGCGATGGAAACCGAGCAGGGCTACGACTCCGCAACCTGGGAACAGCTATCGGAGGAGCTCGCGTGGACGGCGCTCACGATCCCCGAGAAGTACGGCGGGCTCGGCATGAGCTACCTCGACCTGCATCCGCTCATGGAGGAGATGGGTCGCTCGCTCCTGTGCTCGCCTTTCTTTTCGACGATTTGCCTCGGTGCCAATGCGCTCATGCTCGGTGGCGACGACGTGCACAAGGAGCGCTATCTGCCCGGCATCGCCGCCGGCGAGACGACCGCGACACTGGCCTACGCGGAAAAGAACAACCGGATGGACGCGGAGGGCGTGGAGGCCACGTACTCACGCAATGGCGCGGGCTACATTCTTCGCGGCGCCAAGAGCTACGTCGTCGATGGACACACGGCCGCTCTACTCGTGATTGCTGCGCGCACGCAGAACAGCAAGGGCCCGGAAGGTGTGAGCCTATTCCTGGTGCCGGGTGACGCCGAGGGGCTGAGGCGCACTTGGTTGCCGACGATGGATCAGACGCGGCGCCTGGCGTCTATCGAGCTGAGCGACGTGGTAGTTCCACACGACGCCCTTCTCGGCGAAGAGGGCCGAGGCTGGGCGCTCTGTGAGCGGACCTTGGACCTCGCGAGAATCGCGCTGGCCGCAGAGCAAGTGGGCGCCGCAGAGATGTGCCTCGATATGGCGGTCGAGTACGCGAAAGTCCGCAAGCAGTTCGGTCGGCCCATCGGCTCGTTCCAGGCCATCAAACACAAGTGTGCGGACATGCTGATGATGGTCGAGTCCGCAAGGTCCGCTGCCTTCTACGCCAGCGCTCTTGCCGGCCAGGGCGAAGTGGACCTCGAAGAGGCAGCATCGGGCGCCAAAGCGTTCTGCTCCGACACCTTCTTTCACTGTGCGGCCGAGAACATCCAGATCCACGGCGGAATCGGCTTCACCTGGGAGCACCCGGCTCACATGTATTTCAAGCGAGCCAAGGCGACGGAGACGCTATTCGGCGATCCTTCCTTTCACCGCGAGCGATTCGCAAGACGCATGGGTTTGTAATGGAACTGCAACTCAACGAAGCAGAAAAAGCGTTCCGCCTAGAGGCCCGCGCGTGGTTGCAGGAGCAACTCGACGGTCCGTTCAAGGACCTCCAAGGGCGCGGCATGTCGGGCGCCCAGGACACGTACGTCGAAGAACGTATCGCCTGGAGCAAGACCATGGGTGCGGCTGGGTGGAACTGCATCGGTTGGCCGAAAGAGCTAGGCGGACGCGGCTGCACCATCAAGGAAGAGGCGGTCTTCAACGAGGAGTACGTCCGAGCAAACGGTCCGGGCAACGTCGGGCACATCGGCGAAACGCTACTCGGTCCGACGCTGATCCACTTCGGGTCGCCCGAACAACAGAAGCGGTTCTTGCCTCCGATCGTTTCAGGCGAAGAGATCTGGTGTCAGGGGTACTCGGAACCAGGGGCCGGGTCCGACCTCGCCAACGTGCAGACGAAGGCCACCCTGGTTGGCGACGAGTGGATCATCGAAGGGCAGAAGATTTGGACCTCGGGCGCCCACTACTCGGACTGGTGCTTCGTGCTGTGCCGCACCGATTCCGAGGCGCCAAAACACCGAGGCATCAGCTACATCCTGCTTCCGATGAAACAGGACGGCATCGAGGTGCGCCCCATCAAACAGATGGGGGGGAGCTCGGAGTTTGCTGAGGTCTTTTTCGACGGCGCCAAGGCACACAAGGACCACGTGGTCGGCGGCATCAACAACGGCTGGAAGGTCGCGATGGGGACGCTCGCCTTCGAACGCGGCGCATCAACACTCGGCCAGCAGTACCTCTTCCAAAAAGAGTTCGAGGAGGTCGTCGCAGTTGCCAAGCGCACTGGCGCTGCGAGTGATCCGGTCTTTCGGCAACGAATTGCAAACGCAGGGATCGGCCTCAAGGTCATGCGTGTGAACGCCCTCCGGATGCTGGAACACGAGGGCGCCGACCTGAACCGCGAAGCGCTCATCAGTAAGCTCTACTGGTCCAACTGGCATCGCGACCTCGGCAAGCTCGCCATGGACTTGCTCGGTCCGGAGGCAGAGCTCCTCGACGGCGCGCCCTATGAGCTGACGGGTATGCAGAAGTGGTATCTTTTTTCTCGAGCCGACACGATTTACGCCGGCTCGAACCAGGTTCAGCGAAACATCATCGGCGAACGAGGACTCGGGCTGCCGAAGGAGCCACGATGACCAAACAACCCACGTACGTCGGCGGGCACAAGCTGCTCGAAGGCAAGACCGTCCTCGTGACCGCTGCGGCGGGCACCGGCATTGGCTTCGCGACCGCAATCCGATGCGCTGAAGAAGGCGCCTCGGGGCTGGTGATCAGCGACATTCACGAGCGGCGACTCGGAGAAGCGGCCGAGAAGATCGAGGCCGAAACCGGCGTTCTTCCGGAGACCATCCTGTGCAACGTCACGAAGGAAGACGAAGTGCAGGCGATGTTCGCGCATGCGATCGCAAAGATGGGTCACGTCGACATCCTCATGAACAACGCCGGACTCGGCGGATTCGCCAAGATCTGCGACATGACCGACGATCAATGGAACCTCGTCCTCGACGTCACGCTCAACGGATGCTTTCGCTGCACGCGCGCGGGCATGAAGCACATGATGCAGCGCGGCCGGGGCGCGATCGTGAACAACGCTTCGGTGCTCGGATGGCGCGCCCAGGAAGGTCAGGCGCACTACGCGGCCGC
>CBDURI010000336.1:0-3240 GCA_965369435.1 uncultured bacterium | reverse complement strand
TGATGGGGAAGTTCCAGGTGCCGAGGATGCCGACGACGCCCTTGGGCTGATACTCCACCCTCGCTTTTGCGCCTAAGAGTGAGAGGGGCATCGGTACCTTGCGCCTCTCCGGCTTCATCCAACGCTTTAGATGCTTTTTGGCATGCCTGAGGCTTTCCAAGGTGGCGTACACTTCCATGAGCGTCTGGTGACGAGAGCGATTGCCGAAGTCCTGATCGAGCGCTTCGGCGATGGCGTCCTGGTTGTCGTAGAGAAGCGAAATCGCGCGATCCAAGCGATCGATGCGCGTCTCGGCGCTGACGAACCCCTCCGCAACAAAGGCGTCTCTCTGCTTTTGCAGCAGGGCCTTCATCACTGAGTCGGCTCGGGGTTCTCGCGCGCCAAGATGCTCTGGGTTCGCGTCCGCAAGCGCTCGTCGCTCTTGCCGAGCTTGGAGAGGATCCAGAAGCGGCCGTCGCGAACACCTTCGATGGCCATGTCGGCGACCTCTTCGGGCTCCGTGAGCTTGAACTCCACGCCTGCGCTTTCGGCGAGCGCCTTCATGTCTAGGTAGGTCGCCGGTGCCTGGCCCTCGATGCGGAAGGCGTCGGGGCGAACACGGTCGGAGTTCAGGATGTTCGTATTGACGAGATGCGGCCCCGGGAAGAGCAAGTGAGCTTGTAGCTTTGCGCCGTCCATCAGGAACTGAAAGTGCAACACCTCGGTGAGACTGGTGACGGCAGCTTTGGACGACGCATAGACCGGAGTCGTGGGCAAGGAGGCAATCCCCCCGTTCCCGGAGGAGGTGTTGATGACGTGCCCTTCCTCTCCCCGCTCGAGCATCGTGGGCACGAAGGCCCGAATCCCGTTGGTGACGCCGATGACGTTGACCGAGTACGTCCACTGCCAATCCTTTTCAGGAATGGTCCAGATGCGTCGCTTGGCTTCCTTGATGCCGACACCCGCATTGTTGAACAGCAGGTGCACGTTGCCGTAGGCGGCGAACACTCGCTCCGCGAGGGCATCCACCGACTCTGCACGGGTGACGTCGACCTCCATGCCATCCACCGTCAGCCCTTGGCTCGCAAGCTCGTCCCGGGTCTTCACAATCGACGCCGCGTCGACATCGGCGATGACGACCTTTGCACCGTCGCCCGCCAATTTGGCTGCAATTGCGCGCCCCACGCCGCTCGCGCCTCCGGTGACGACCGCCACCTTCTCCGAGAAGTCATGCATTTACGGCTGCCCTTCGGACGCAAGGGGAATCTCGATGCCCTCTTGCGGATCGTCGTATCGCTGAACGAGGAAGGGTTGCAGCCACTCGCCGGGCACCGAGCGCAAAACTTCGCCGCTCGTCCTCGACGCGCCTTCGGCAAGCTCCATGCGGATGAGTCGCTTGACCGGCACGTCGACGAGCGGATCGCGCGCGGACTCCCTGAGGATGATCTGCCCGTCCTCGATCCGCCTCACCGAGTTGTAGTCACGCTCCCAGGTGAGCATCGTCAACAACACCTCGCCGTCGAATCCACCGTTGTCGTTTGCGTCGGGAACGGCCGCGGGGAGGGCCTTGTAACAGTAGAAGTGCTCCGTGAACTGCTTTGGGCTATCGGCGGCCTCGCCAATCGTTCCATCGAGCTCGAGGAAGGTCACCCCGTGTCGCGTGACCTTTGCATTCACATGGTCGCCGTCGATGGAGAATGCCATCTCGGCGAGCTTCTTGGGCTCCCCATACTTCTCACGGCCTCCGATGACGACGAACTCGCCTTCCATCGGCATCGCGAGGACGTAGTAGCCGGGCCGGCCCTCATAGGAGCAGGCCACACCCACGGTCGCAGCGCCGATCTCCATGGTTCGATCCTTGGAAAAATGCATCGCCACGTTCGCGAACTGCACGAAAATTTCAGGAGAAGCTGCAGGTTCGAGCGGCCGGGGCAGCAGCGCTTTCGCGATCTCCGGCTCGGTTTCATAGAGTGCGCGAATCGATTGGACCGAGTGACGAATCTTCGACCCGCCGTCCTTCGTGGACCCGTTGGCCGAGCTGTCTTTCACGTATCGTAGGCGCGCCATCTTTCGTTACTCCTAACTCGCCTGGGCGACGAAGAGGCTCTTCTCGGGACCGATTTGGTCGGCGACCTCGCTCAACGCCGCCTCGTCCAGGTCGTAACACGCGATAGCGTTGGTTCCGAGCATCTTGGTTAGCTCGCTCTCGGGAATGCCCGTCATGTACTGCAGCATCTTCTCACGGGTATGTGGCCAGCATCCCTCTGGATGCGGAAAGTCCGTGCCCCACATGATGTTGTCCATCCCGATCTCGTGACGGACCGCAGTGCTCCCCTCATCAAACAAGGCAGACGCGCTGAGCCAGCAGTTGCGATCGAAGTACTCGCTGGGCTTCATCGTGAGATTCGAGCGGAAGTCCCCGAGCTTGCCGCTCGTGTGTTTCACCGACGCACGGACGTCCATCATCTCGAGCATCGAAGGCACCCAGAACTCGCTTACCTCGGTGAGGCAGTACTTGAGCTTTGGAAACTTCTCGAAGACGCCGCCAAAGATCATGTGCCAGAGCGGACGTGCGGCCCACCACGCAAACTCGACTAAGAAGACGCCCATCGCGCCCGGCAGCTCGAAGTTGTAGTCGGGGGACGGCCCCGAGTGATTGTGCACGACCATTCCGCGCTCCGCGCAAGCCTGCCAGACCGGGTGGTACTTCGGGTGATTGTACGGGTCGTAGTCGCCCATGAGCGCGGGGATCAAGATGCCTTTGAGCCCATGGTCGTGCGCCCACTCGACTTCCTTCACGGCCTGATCGACGTCGTACAGCATCGGAACGACCGCAAGCCCGATTCGGCGCAGCGGCAGGATCTGACAGAACTCCGCCATCCAGCGGTTGTGCGCGCGCGCGCCTGCCCATTGTAGCTCCGGCTCGACGCCCCAGGGCTTGAGAGCGAGGCCCGCGCCAAAAGGCGGCGCGTTTCGTTCGGTGATGCCGTCGGGGAACAGGACCTCGGCCGCCACTCCATCGTCGTTGATGACCTCGATACGAAGGTCGGAGTCCCACGCGGCGGCAAGCTTGCCTTCGTTCCCGCTCCGCCATTTCTCGTTGAACTCCTTGATCAGGAAGTCCTTCTCGCGCGCCGCTCGCATCGCAACCTCTTCCGCGACGGATGCATCAAAGACATCTCGGTACTGGGGATCGACGTAGTCCCGATACTTCTCCGGCAACAGGCCCGCGTGCCCATCGGTCGAAACGATCAGATAGCG
>CBDURI010000335.1:0-3246 GCA_965369435.1 uncultured bacterium | reverse complement strand
GATCCAATCGCAGCTCACCGGCGGCTTCGACTTCAGCCCCAGCGGTCAGCACCCAAACTTCTTCCGCCAGCTGCGCCCCTATCGCCAACCAATCCTCCGGTGCAAACGTCGCGCGGGAAAGCGCCACGCTGAACGGCGCCCCCTCGACGACTGGCTCGTCTCGATCGACCTTGCGCTCACACATCGTCGTGCGGCCGGCGATGCCCAGGGTCCCTGCGGCGGTCCTCAGGAACGCCGTCCGAATCCTCCTCGGTTCCACGAGGGTCCCGCGAAGCGTCTCGTCGGACAGCAGGATGGGGATCGTCGGTGCGCCGACGCCTGCACCGATGTCGACCAGTGAAGCGGACGGCTCGGTCCATCCCGCCCCAATCAGGTGAGCAGCGTCGAGAAAGAGGATCTCGGCGAGCTCGGTGTCGTTGCGGGCAGACGTGAGGTCGGTTCGCGCGCCCCAGGCTTGCACGACATCGAAGAAGGCGCCCCAGCCGTCTGGCTCGGTCACTTCGGCCGCTTCGCACACCAGCCGAATCGCGGCCGCCCCACTCATCCCTGCCGCGCCTGCTGCCACGCTGCTTTCAGCTCGCCCATGTCGGAATGCCGATCGTGCTTGTGACGATGCATCGCCTGGGCGATGACGCGGGCGATGGCCCCGGGGACGTCGGCCACGGCGTCGACGGGAAGGCAGTCGCCCGCATCGATCTTCATCATGAGGCGGCCGACATGACCGTCGTGAAACGGTCGCGTTGCGCTCAGGGCCTCATAGAGAACGACGCCGAACCCGTAGACATCGATCCGCTGATCGACCTCCGCCTTTCCGCTCAGCACCTCGGGCGCCATATAGGCCGGAGTCCCACTGATCTCGCCCGTCGCCGTCAGTCGATCCAGACCGAGGATCTTGGACGCGCCGAAATCCACGAGGCGAGGGGCTCCCTGCGTAGGCCAGATGATGTTCGCAGGCTTGAGGTCTCCGTGCAGAACACCGTGCTCGTGAACCGCACCCAACCCACCGCATAGCGAATCGACCAACACATCGGCCTCCCCGAGGGCAAGGGGACCCTTCGATAATCGTTGCGCGAGCGTCTCGCCCTCGACGTACTCGGTGACGAGGAAGACCAGCCCATCGGCTTCGACCCCGACCTCGAGTAATCGAACGATCGCTGGATGGTCGATCGCCTTGAGGACGGCCGCCTCCCTACGAAACCTTCGGCGCATCGACTCGTCCGCGAGGTACTCGGCACGCAAGACCTTGACCGCGGCCTTGGTTCCCTCGACCCGATCGAAGGCCTCGAAGACCTCGCCCATCGCTCCACTGGCGACTTCTGCGACCAGCTCGTAGCGGTCGGACAGCGTCGTTCCGAGACCAATGGCTCCTGAATCCGTCATCGCTCTAGAGGGAAGATACCTCTCTTCGCAAACGCGCCCAACTGACGTACGCTGCGCCCGCCCATGACGCGGCCCAGTCTCAATAGAGCCCTCCTGAAACTGTACGGCGAGCCGCTGCCCTCGATCGAGGTGATCAAGCTGCGAGGTGATGCTTCGACGCGAAGCTATTTTCGGGTGCGGGTGCCCGATCGACGTCCAGCAAGCGTCATCGCCATGCAGCTTCCCGAGAACACTTTCCAAAGCGACGAGGGGGGCGAACAGCCCGAAAGCCAACGGCTCCCGTTTCTCGAAGTCGCCGAGCTCCTCGAGTCGAAAGGGCTTCCCGTTCCGACGATCTACGTCGAAGATCTAGAAAACCGGATCATTCTGCTCGAAGACCTAGGTGATGTGACCTTCGAGCAAGGGCTGCGCCATGCACCCCGCGCGGACTGGCCGCGACTCTATGAAAACGCGATCGACCTGCTCGCCGACCTGCACGAACGCTGCGCCGATCTCCCGAGCACCTCGATCGTCTCGCAGCGCAGCTTCGACCGAAAGCTACTCGACTGGGAGCTCGATCATTTTCGCGAGTGGGGGCTCGAGGCGCTCTCGGGTCCGCTCGATGCCACCCAAACCGGGACGCTTCGCGAGGCATTCGCTGGGATCGTGCGGGATATCGAGGCGATGCCCTACGGATTCGTCCATCGAGACTATCAATCAAAGAACCTCATGGTGGGGCCCGAGGGGGCCCTGACCCTCATCGACTTTCAAGACGCGCTCATCGGTCCACGGGCTTATGACCTCGTCGCCCTCCTCTGTGATTCCTACGTGTCGCTCGACCTCGGGCTGCAAGAGTCGATGATCGACCGATACGCCGCGCTGAGACGCGTCGACCCCGAGGCGCTGCGCCAGGAATTCTGGCGTGTCGCCCTACATCGCAAGCTCAAGGACGCCGGGCGCTTCATCTACATCGACCGAGTGCGAAAAAACCCCGACTTTCTGCAGTGGTATCCACAGAGTCTCGTCTATGTCGGACGCGCGACGACCCAGATTCCAGGCCTCGAGGCACTCGAACGCCTTCTAACCGCCACAATCCCAGGGTTTCCGGACGCGGTTGCGAAACCGGCATCTGCGTTGGAATAGACGTAGGGAGCGCGGCGTTGACCCCATAAGCGAGCGGGGGGTGAAGCCGGACACCACAATGTACTCTCTCCTCTCCCACTATCCGACATCCTGCACCCCCCGGTTTCACCCTCCCGCCTCCGTCCTCCAGTGGGGATTTGTTGCAGGGTCTCATCGGAGCGGTAGACTTTGACTTCGCCTTCATGAGAACCCTCCTCCAGGCACTGGCCGTCGCGGCGATCCTCTTGCTCGATGCGGCGCCCGTGGATGCAGCCGACTGCATGTGCGACCGACTTTCTGCCGAGGGTTGTAGCGAAAGCGCGCAGGTTCGCGAAGCGCCCGCTGTACCGCCATTGTGGTGCGAGCGGACGGACGATCCGCGCTGCATGCCCGCGAGCACTCACGGCACTTCCGTCCAGACGCTCGTGCCCGTGGCCATGAGCTGGGCGCAACCGATTCGATGGAACGCACCTCCCCGCACGGGCCTCCGGTTGGATGTCCATGTCGACGGAGACGCGCGGGCCGAACATTCACGCAGAGTCGAACGACCACCTCGCTAGCGCCGGCCGCCTCTTTCCCTGTTTTGGGGGCGGCCGTCCCGGCATTTGGTTTGTTCATTCGAACATTGTTTTGGTTTCAAGCTCGCCCTGAAGTTGCGGCGGGAGGATAGAGATATGAGTAAAGGTTCATCAATTTTGCTAGCGATCGTGATGGCGATCGGCGGGTTCGCTCTCGGACACGTCGTCGGTTCACGCTCAGGTACGG
>CBDURI010000334.1:0-3253 GCA_965369435.1 uncultured bacterium | reverse complement strand
AGTCCGGATGCGCCGCCCGTGATGATGACTTTGAGTTGATCGAGCTCCATAGGGGGCTTCCTACCCGGTCAGGTGGTCGCGATGCAAGCCGGTCGCGACTAGAACGCGCCGCCGAACGAAATGCCAGCGCCTTGCCTCGAAACCGATGGGGCGACGCCCCACTGAAACTCGTGTCCAGGCATCGGCTTTTTTCCCGCCTTGTAGTCCTTCCACGCCTTCTCAGTCGGGGTATCGCGAAACGATGCCGCAAAGGTGCCCATGCCGATCGCGAAGAACAACCCGCCGATGACGTAGCCCGAAACGCGGTCGGCTCTAGTCATGCTGTCGGGAACGGGCGTGAACGCGAGCACCAGGGCGCCGGCTAGGGCATGGGTGAGGCCGCCCCAGCGTAGCAACAGGCGTTCGCCCTGACGGATTTCTTGGGAGGCTTGCAGCTCGCCTTCGAAGTGGGCTAGCTCGACTTCGGTGATGCCGTCTTGGCGCGCTCGTTCCCATCGGGCGAACCGACGCCTCTCATGTGGGATGCGGGTCGCCGCGAAGATCCCGAGGGTGAGATCCGCCATCCCGAGCGTCATGAACATCACGCCGAGGCCGCGCGAGTACTGGCTCCCGGGATTGTCTTCGATGAGGCGCCAAGCACCGAGGCCGAGCAGGATCGAGCCTCCCATGATGCCCGCGGCAGCGCCGAACTTTTCCTCCCGGATTGTCTGCTCCACGGACCGCTCGAGCAGCGCGTCCAGGAGCTCTGCGTTGTGGGCGACCGCATCGGGGCCTCGCGTATCAGGCGCGTCCGCGATCACGTCCGCCGCCTCTGGCGCCTCGCGCTCGGCCGTGTCTAACGCGTCGTCGGCGGTCCCCTGTGCGCTGGCCTGGGTCACCGGCGCACCTGCCCAGAGCAGCGCGAGTGTCAAGAGCCAGGTGGAGGTGGGTCGCATGGGCGTTGGCGGTGGATAGCAGTGTCGATCTTCGATGGCCAATCAGCGCCCGTTGCGACCTTTGATGAACTTTTGGTGGGCCTTCGCCATCGAGTCGTAAAAGCGTTGCGGTGACGTGCGCTTGAGGCGCCACGCCAGCCGGCCGTCCCGCATCGGTTGCACGTACAGCTTGCCGTCCCGCACCGCGTCGATGGCGCCCTTGGCGACTTCAGGGGCTTGTACCTTGGACCGTTCCATCCACCGGATAATTTGGGCATCCTCTTTGTCCGTGCTGGCGCCTCGCCCCGCTTCGACGATGTTGGTGCGGAAGAAGGTCGGGCAAAGCACCGCGACGCGAATGCCTTCGGGTTTGTATTCGGCGAACAGTGTCTCGCTGAGCGACACGACCCCTGCCTTCGTGACGTTGTAGGCAGACATGGCCGGCGGAGCCAGGAGGCCCGCGGCCGACGCCACATTCAGAATATAGCCCCGGCCTTGTGCTTTCATTTTCGGCACAGCCGCTTGGCAACCGTAGATCACACCCCAAAGATTGATGTCGACCGCCCAGCGCCAATCTTCGATCGAGATCTGCTCGAAGGGTCCGCCAACCGCGACGCCGGCGTTGTTGGCGATGAAGTCGATGCCGCCGAGCCGCTTCTCGGTTTCATCGACCAGGTCGAACACCGCCTCGCGGTCCGTGACGTCGCATTGCACGGCCTCCGCCGTCGCGCCCTGCTGGCGGACTAGGTCGGCGGTTTGTTCGGCTGCCGCCACGTTGATGTCGGAGACGACGAGCGAAGCGCCGCGTTTGGCGAGGTCGAGGGCCAACGCGCGGCCGAGGCCGCTACCGGCTCCCGTGACGACCGCTCGTAGCGGTTGGGGGAACGACATGGCGGGAGAGAAGCCCCGATCGAGGGATCCGTCAAGGTGCTTGCAAGAAGGCACACCGATGTTGGAAGGTACTCTTCTATGACCGACACACGAAAGCAGAGCTTCTGGGGCTGGGGCTGGGAAGACAAGTTTCCCGACGCGGCGACGCGGAAGGCCACGGGTCAGCACGCGCAGATGATGGTGGGTTTTGCGCCCGAGCGCTGCGACGAACCTCCGTCGCTCGAATCGATCGAGCTCCGCGCGGCGCGGACCAGGGTGCCCTCGGTCCTCGCGGGCTTCGTGACGGACCAGAACGAAGCTCGGGTGCGGCACACGTACGGCAAGAGCTATCGCGACATCCTTCGGGGCTTTCGGGGCGACTTTTCTCCGGCTCCCGACCTCGTCGCAACCCCACGAAACGAGGACGACATCGCTTCGGTGCTCGACTGGGCGAGCGATGCGGGGGTCGCGGTCATTCCGTTCGGTGGCGGAACGAGCGTGGTCGGTGGCGTCGAGGGCGATGTCGACGATCGGTACGGCGCGGTGCTGAGCCTGGACCTTGCGCACCTCGATCGCGTGGTCGAGGTCGAGCGAAGCTCCCTGTCGGCGCGCATTCAAGCGGGCGCGACCGGGCCCGGATTGGAACGCCAGCTTGCGGAGCACGGGCTCACCCTTCGCCACTTCCCGCAGTCTTTCGAGTTCTCGACCCTCGGAGGTTGGGTGGCGACGCGCGCCGGCGGGCATTTCGCGACTGTGTATACGCACATCGACGACCTGGTGCAGTCCACGCGCGCCATCACCCCCAAAGGCGTGTGGGAGTCGCGGCGCCTTCCGGGCTCTGGCGCTGGGCCGAGCCCCGATCGGCTCATGGTGGGCTCGGAGGGCATCTTTGGCGTCATCACGGAGGCCTGGATGCGGGTTCGGCCGCGGCCCGTGTTTCGCGCCACGGCGACCGCGCACTTCGGGGACTATGGCCGCGCCGTGGATGCGGTGAGGGCGCTCTCCCAGTCTGGGTTGTATCCGAGCAACTGCCGGCTGCTCGACAAGCGGGAGGCTGCCCTCAACGCCGTCACGATGGACGGAACCCATGTGCTCGTGGTCGCCTTCGAGTCTGCGGACCACCCGGTTCGGGCTTGGATGGAGCGCGCGCTCGAGCTCGTAGCCGACCATGGGGGCACCTGTCCCAAGGGGGCCGTGTACCGCGAGGAAGGGGAGCGTAGCGGAGGTGACGACGGCGCGGAAGTCTGGCGGGACGCCTTCATCGACGCGCCCTATCTGTTGAACATCATGGCCAGCATGGGCGTCGTCGTGGACACATTCGAGACCGCATGCACTTGGGACAACTTCGAGCGCTTGCATAGCGGTGTCATCCGTGAGGTGCTCCAAGCGATGCACGACGCGTGCGGCGCGGGCTTCATCAGCTGCCGCTTCACGCACGTGTATCCCGATGGACCCGCGCCGTACTTCAC
>CBDURI010000333.1:0-3255 GCA_965369435.1 uncultured bacterium | reverse complement strand
GTCGCCCGGAAGCGGGAGCGAGTGCCCCAAGCGGAGCGCCGTCGGATCACCCGTGGGAAGTTGTTAGACGCCACGATCGAGAGCTTGATCGACGTCGGCTACCCGAGGACGACGACCGTCGAGGTCGGTGAGCGTGCCGGACTCTCTCGAGGCGCGCAGCTTCATCACTTTCCGAGCAGGGCCGATTTGTTGGTCGGCGCGATCGAGCACCTGGCCGATGAGCGTTCGAAGGAGTTCGAGGCCGAGCTCAGCGCTCGGCTCGAGAAAGGCGACGACCCAATCGACGCCCTGGTCGACATGCTCTGGGCCACATTCTCAGGGCCGCTCTATTGGGCCGTCGTCGAGCTCATGGTCGCCGCGCGCACCGATCCCGAGCTTCTCGAAAGGTTCGAAGCCTTCGAGCGGAGCCTAGGAGGCCGCATCTATGCGGGGTTCAAGCAGCTCACCGGCAGAGGCGACCGCGAGGCCAGAATCGCGGTCGAGATGACGCTCTACTTCATGCGTGGCTTGGCCATGGAGCGGATCTTCAGAGAGAATGACGCGCACTATGACGACCTGGTGGAGCGGTGGAAGAAGAGCCTCCGCGCCACCTTGAAATAGACCGCGGCTCTACTGCCCCGGGATCCCGTCGACGTCGGGTTTGAACCGGAAAATGTAGTATGGGGCGCGGGCGGCGATATGTGCCTTCGACTGCAACATCTGATCGGGGATCGCGCTGTCGGCGACGTAGAGCCAGCCCTCGGGACCGTAGCTCAAGGCGTCCGCCCATCGAATACGGTCGCTTCGGATCAACGTGGTCAACTCGCCATCCGGCTTCATGCGAATCACAGCGCTGTGCTCGACATCGGTGATCAAGAGATTGCCGTCGTTGTCCGTGCTGAGTCCGTCGTTCAGAGGCTTGGCGCCGACCGCTTCTACTCGCGCTGCAAGTGCACCGGGGCTGAGTGAATCGTCGAGAAGGTCGGCCACCTTGATGCGATACATCGTGTCATGCGCCATTGCGCCGTAGTAGAGCCACTCGTCGCTGCGATCGATCGCGATTCCGTCGACACCCGGTTTGAGTACCACCACCCCGAAGAACACCATGTCTTTGGTGGGGTTGCGAATCAGCCAGTCCTGGGCCGATACCGATGGGTCGCTATCGAGTACCCGGCGCGCCTTGCCGGACTCGACGTCGTACACGACGAGGCCCGCATTCTTTCGCCAAAAGCTCACGTCGGCGATGAAGACGTGCTCTCCAGTCGAGTCGACTTGCAGATCCTGCAGAAACGAACCCAGTTGCGCGATGGATGAATCGAACACGTGGTCATGCACTACCTCGCCCGTCGACAGATCGAACGCCAGGAGCCGTGCCTTGCCCGTCCCGTGGTTGCCGTGATCGATGGTCCACAGGCGGTTCTGCCGATCGACGGCGACTCCCAGCGGGGTTTCGAAAAGCGACTGTGCATCGTCGCTCGGAAAGGCTCTCGGCACGCCGTCGACCCACTCGAGCAGCTTGGCTCCCGTGGGGCGGCTCTCCGGGTGAATGGTGTAGAACACGCGGCCATCGGCGGATACCGCAAGATTGCCAATGGGCTCGGGGCTCGTCACCACGACCTCCAGCATGCTCTCCTCGAAGATCGGCGTGCCGCTGAGGTCGGTGTATGGCTCTCCGCCTCCGTAGCGAACGTGGAGCACAAGCGCCACAAGAGCGACGAACGCTACGAGACCAACCACCAACCGAACCAACAAGCGCTTCATCCTTCAGAAATTGTAGCCGTAGCCCATACTTAGCACGTTCACCCTCAGGTTGTTCGTACGAGTGTATCGGTTGAAATAGACGTCGATGTCGTGCTCATGAGTCCGGCCCGGCGGGGTGATGTGAAACAGAAACTTGGCGCCCCATTCGTGAGCCCAGAACTCTGCCAAGTCCGAATCCGATGTGCGCGGAGCGCCAGGATCGAAATCCGCTAGGCCAATATTCGACGTCCAGAAATACACGGCGGTCTGGCGGTGCGCTCGATAGTGGGCGCTGAGGTACGCGCGTTCGGTCACGTACTGGTAGATCTCCCCTAGAAGCGTGTGGGCGCGAACATCGTAGTCGTCTGCGAAGAATCGATAGCTCAGGCGCACCGTGGTGCTGGTCCTCGGAATGTGCTGCGCGAGAAGACCTGAGACGGTCTGCTTTAGACGCGTCCCCGGAAACTTCTCTTGTACGCGCGTGAAACACTCGGTGACGTCTGGGTTACACAGGAACGGCACCGAGTTCCATGGCGTGAGTAGGGCTCCCTTCTGCCACGCGACTCCGTAGCCCGCCTTGACCAAAGTGGTCGGGCTCAAGATCTGCGAGACTTCCACGCTTCCGCTCAGTGCTCCGCGGAAGTCGAATTCGCTTGTTAGCGGAACGAGACGACGTGGCCATGGCGCGTAGGGCTTGAACCAATCGAAGGAGCCGTCGATTCTTACGCTGATCGTCGCGTTGTCCTCGGCAAGGTCACGCGTGTAGCCGACACCGCCAAAGACCGAACGAAACCACTCTTCGACGTGGCCGCCGTATGTGAATTTCAGCGTGTCATCGTTCGTGGTTTTGACACGCGTGTCGATCATAGCCGTCACCGCTTCGTTGTGCAGCGAAGCCTTCGTCACAACATCGATAGCATCGGTTGACGCCGATGTGATGATGTCGATCGGAACGGTGATGGTGTGTTCGACCTTGTCGTTCTGCCGAAGTCTCACGTAGAACATCGGGCTGTAGACCCGCAGTCGTTCGGAGCCTGCGGGCCCTGGGCCGGCCTGTGACTGATATCCGAACCCCTTCTGGTCGAAATAGGTGAAGCGAACATGCGCTTCCTCGACCCTCGCCCCGTCCTTCGACGAATCCTCGGCGTCGCTATGGGCATTGCCGCAGAACAAGGCCAGGGACAGCGGCACTAGAGCCCACCTGCCGAACCGCCCGTGCGTCGGTCTAGTTGGAGCAGCCACAACCGCCCCCCGCAGGTGACCAGATGCCCCCACTCGTGGCTTCTCGCGCCCGGTGCAGATGCGTCGTGGCGAACGCTTCCAGCGGATCGACGACGGGCTGCATCGTCACATCGCTCAAATACCCGCGTTCGTAGGACCCGACTCTGACGCACCCAGAACCCAGAATCACCGCCGCCCATATGAGAAAGAGACTCCGCATACGGTCTCTACACGTGAGCGGCGAAAAGGTTTCTCTCTAGGCCTCCCAGACCACCCGTTGTTTGGCGGCGTACCACTCTTCGGTCCGGGGTCCGT
>CBDURI010000332.1:0-3256 GCA_965369435.1 uncultured bacterium | reverse complement strand
TGGTGTCGGAGACTCGCAAGATTTTCGGAGACCCTGCCATTGCTGTCTCGCCCACGGCGGTCCGCGTGCCGGTGGTCACCGCGCACAGCGAGGCCATCACGGTGGAGACTCACCAACCCCTCACAGCAGCGCGCGCGCGCGAGCTCCTCAGCCAAGCACAAGGCGTCGAAGTCGTTGACGATTTGAGCCAGGGCATCTACCCACAACCGATCGATGCCGCGGGCCGGGACCCCGTCTACGTCGGGCGGATCCGCGAAGACGTAGGAAATCCGGGGGGCATCCAAATGTGGGTGGTCTCGGATAACCTCCGCAAAGGCGCTGCCCTCAATGCGGTCCAAATTGCGGAAACGGTTCTATTAAAGTGACGAAATGTCAGGGCTTGGCGTAGAACGAAGTCGGATCATGCCAGTTTGTCCGCCGCCCTCCCGAAAACACACGGCTTTTAGCCGCCTACGGTTGGCCCGGGGATTGCACGGAAATCGAGGTATGCGTAACCAATTCTTATTCTTATCCACCCTCATCGCGGCACTCTACGTGCTCGCGCCGGCCGGACTCGCTCAGGGGACACAGATCGACGCCATCACCAAGATCGACGGCGAAGTCCCCACCTCCAGCGCGGCGACCGTCTACTTCAACGCGGCGCAGTGCGCCGACGCTGCGTTCACGGTCTACGACCTGACCCTGGTAAACGGCGACGGCGTCACACAGGTCTACATGTGGGCGAGCGTCCAGAACGGCAACTGCAACGAAAACGATAAACGCACCGACCAACAGGAGTTGTGCCGGCCGATGGCCAGCAGCAACCCCCGAACTGTCGGCGACAACGCGACGCTCACCGACCTCTTGCTGGACGAGCTCACCAGTACGGGGGTCGTCGACTGCAACAACACGGCGTTAGAAGGTCAGCCGTACGAAATCTATTCGTTCCGCGGCGAAGACCCCGGTGGCAACGACGTGCTTCCAGAAGGCTATGGCATTGCTAGCTTCACAGTCGACGTGACCCCGCCGGAAGAACTCACCATTACGAGCGCCACCACGCAACAAGGCTCTACCTTCACCATCTCTTGGAGCACCCCGACGGACTCGAACTCCATCGCCCAGTACAAACTCTACGAAGGTGACACCACCGACCCGGCCGCGGCGAGAGACACGGGCGTCACCGCT
Source organism: uncultured bacterium (assembly GCA_965369435.1). GTDB lineage: Bacteria > Myxococcota_A > Polyangia > Polyangiales > Houyiibacteriaceae > SG8-38. The sequence continues at coordinate 2,092 of CBDURI010000332.1, read as the reverse complement.
AGCCAGAACGCGAAAAGCGTCAGTGTCGCCGCAACATCGCTAGGGCTAGCGACCGGAGCGTCCACGAATCTGTTCGTCTCCGCCATCGACATGGCCGCCGTGACCATTGGAGACGGCAACGAAGGTCCACTCTCTGAGGCCACCACGGTCACAGCGGAGGCCACCCAGGGCTTCTGCACCCCCGAGAACGGATACTGCTCGGGTTGCTCGGTCTCGCCGATGGTTTTGGCCAACGGACAACCCAGCTCGGGCGCATGGCTGTTCGGGCTCGTCTTTGCCATCGTTTGCGTTCGGAGGCTTCGCCGGTGAAACACGTCGCTTCGGTGCTAGTGCTGGCGGCGGTCGTGGGCGTTGCGCCAAGCTATGCGCGCGCCGAGTCGGTTGGCGAAAGCAACCAAGAGGGTTGGTCCCCAGAGGGGTTCCTGCTCTCCTTCGGTATCGGAGCCTACCGACCCGATCCGGGGAGCCAGGAGTTCGATCTGGTGTACCCGTCTGGCAGCGGCCCCCTCTTGCTCGGCGAGTTCGACTTCTTCCTGTACCGGATTCCTTTCCTTGGGCCGATCGGGATCGGCATCGCCGGAGGCTGGGCCAGCTACAAAGGCACCGGCTGCTTGAGCGACACGTCGACACCGCTTTTCTGCGATCCATCGGGTGACGCCGCCAAGTTCAGTCTCTTCCCGCTCAATGCAATGGTCGTGCTGAGGATCGACGCGCTGGCCCGTAAGACCTCCGTCCCCTTCGTCTTCACCGGCAAGGTCGGATACAACACGGTCTTCTTCAAAGAGACGGTTGGCGCCGGTAAGAGTAGCGGTCGCAGCCACGGCTTCGGTTGGGCGGCCCAGATCGCCCTCGAGCTCAATTTCATCAACCAGCGGCGCGCGAACGCGCTCGACGAAGACTGGGGCATCAACAGCTCGTTCTTCTTTTTCGAGTTTGCGGGCTCGAACGCCAACAACCGCGCTCCGGTCGGCGACAAGTTCTACTTCACCGGCGGCTTCGGCCTGACGTTCTAGCGTCGGCGCGGGGGCTCGCCCAGGGTCGCGCGATCGAAGGCGTCGCCGGGGCCATCGAAACGCGCCAGCTCGATCTCGATGAGCGTCAGCCCCTGGGGCGGGGCGGTTTGGCCTGCATCGGCGCGGTCGGAGTCCTCGCGGAGCATCCCGGGGATGTCGTCGGGCACGAAGCGGCCACGCCCCACCTCCACCAAGGTCCCTGCCATGATGCGAACCATGTTCTTCATGAACGAGTTCCCGACGACCTCGATCGCGAGGAGGTCAGCGCGACCGTTCCACGCCGGGAGCACGTTGACCTCGTACATCTCGCGGACGACGATCTCGCGTTGATCTCCCGATTGACGAAAGGCCCGAAAGTCGTGCGTGCCGAGAAAGTGCTTGGCAGCAGACCCCATCGCCTCGATGTCGAGGTAGTCCTCGACGCGGTCGCTCCGATTCTGGACGTCACGCCGCGCCCCCTTCGGTCCGAGCTGCCAGACCTGCTTGCGCATCATGGGGTCCCGTTGCCGCCCACAGCGCACCAGGTAGCGATAGCGCTTGTGGGCCGCGTGAAAGCGCGGGTTGTAGCGACGGTAACAGGGCTGCGCGTCGTGGACGACGATGTCTTTGGGCAGCCGGGCGTTGAGCCCGCTGATCCAACCTTCCCTCGGAACCTCGATCTCGGCCGCAAAGCTCGCGATCTGCCCCAGCGCATGGACCCCAGCGTCGGTCCGGCTGCAGCCACGGACCGAGCTGTGCTCGATCCCCATCTCGTCGATGGCCTCCTCGAGCATCCCCTGGACCGTCCGAAGCCCCGGCTGAGACTGCCAGCCGTGGAAGTCGGTCCCGTCGTACCCAAGGCAGACGCAAACACCGTGCATGAATGGAGGCTCGTCACCCATGAGTAAATCGCGCCGCACGCTAGCGCGAATGCCGCCTGTTGCCTATCGTTCGCGGATGTGGCGGTGGCTACCACTTATCTTGGTATTGACGTGGTCCAGCCCCGGACTCGCCCAGACCCCCGACGCTGGCACTGGCACCGACGCTGGCACTGGCACTGGCACTGGCACTGACACTGACACTGACACTGACACTGACAC